>NZ_JAMJFW010000008.1:0-119439 GCF_023544405.1 Enterobacter cloacae complex sp. OE43NF | reverse complement strand
GTTAAAGAGCAGTGCAACGCGGCTTTCGCTCACCGTTGCGAGGTCCCGTATAATACGTTTTCCTCATTCAGAGTCAAGTGATTATTTTCACTTTTCTCTGTCGGCATTCATCTCTGAACCCCGCTAACCCGGCGGCTTTCAAGCCGTTGTTCCGTGTCAGTGGAGGCGCATTATAGGGAGTTCTCAGACGTTGACAACCCCTCTTTAAAAAAAAACGTTCAACCGTCTCTTTTTTGCTCAAAACCGTGCTACAGCGCGAGTTTTTCGAGCGTTTCAAACCCATAACGGCGCAAAACGGGTAAAAGTTGTTCAGTCTCGTTTGTTAGTGCCATACAAAACGCGATATTCGCATCGGCAGATTTGGCATCCGGCGCTTCATGTTCCAGCAGCCAGGCAGTACGACGGGCAATAGCCGCACCGGAATCCACCAGACGCGTCCCCTCCGGCAGTACTTCTAACAATTCTTCCTGTAAGAGCGGGAAATGAGTGCAGCCCAGAACGACGGTATCCGGCGGTTCCGGCATACGCAGCCACGGGCGAAGAATACGACGCAGCTCCTCAAGTGGCACCGTCTTGCCATGCAGCTTCGCTTCAGCCATCTCCACCAGCTCTGCCGAACCGAGCATCGCGATCTGACATTCATTGGCAAAACGATCGATCAATTCACGCGTATAAGGACGCTTCACCGTGCCGCGCGTAGCCAGCAGACCCACAATACCATTCGCAGTCAGGCGCGCAGCAGGCTTTATTGCGGGAACGACGCCCACAACCGGGAACTGAAATTTTGCGCGCAAGGCTGGCAGCGATACCGTGCTTGCCGTATTACAGGCGATGACCGCCAGCGCCAGGGGATAACGCTGCTGTACCGCGGTGACGATTTCAACGACACGCTCAACAATAAAGTCCTCGCTCTTCTCCCCATAAGGGAAAGCGACGTTATCGAAGGCGTAGATATAATGGAGATCCGGCAGGAGATGCCGAATCTCATCATAGACCGAAAGCCCACCGACGCCGGAATCAAATACCAGCACGGTGGGACGCGGATTAGAAGGTGTAGCTGCCAGACAAGGTGTATTCCCGTCCTGCAGTTTGGTAGCCATAAACTGTCTCGTAATCTTTATCGAACAGGTTGGCTATTTTACCACGAACTGTAAGGTGAGAGGTGACAGGATATGAAACTGCGACATCCCACAGGCTTACCCCGCCCATTTTCACGCGTTCTGACGCATACGTGTCTGGATCGATCGCGACATCATAGCGGGTGCCGAGGTAACGGTAAGCGAGGTTCCAGTCGAGATCCCATACCTGCCAGTCAAGTTGATACTTAACCTGCTGCTTAGAACGGCGGGCCAGCACTTCATGAGTTTTGGCGTTACGCGGGTCAACATAATCATAGGAGATTTGATGTCCAACCGGTCCAGTTTCGAACTGTGCCGTCGCTTCCACACCTTTAATACGCGCTTCGTCAACGTTGTAGTACCGATACGTATGCGGATCGCTGCTGATCAGGTTATCAATATCATTACGATAACCGGTGATACGCCAGTTGACCGGTCCCGTCAGGCCTTCAAAGCCCCCTTCCCACTGTTTACTCTCCTCCGGTTTAAGGTTCGGATTGCCGTAAGAAGCGCTGTGGATCTGGCTCATCGTCGGTGCTTTAAAAGCGGTGCCGTAGGAGGCAATCACGCGATAGCCATCCACAAACTCCCACGCTGCGCTGGTTTGCCACGTGCCATGGTTGCCAAAGTTGGAGTTGTCGTCATTACGCGCCGCCGCTTCCAGCGTCACGCTGTTGAACTGCTGCATCGCAGACGCGAACACGCCGGTATTACGTTGCTCGTAACCTTTTTCCAGGTAACCGGTCCCAGCCTGCGTCTTCTGCTTTTGCCAGTCCAGGCCTGCGCCGATATTGCCATGGCCAACTTCTATAGTGTTGAGCCATTGGGTGGTGTACTGCTTCACGTCATCCATGGTTGCGGAATCAGCGTAGCGCCCTTTCTTCGGATCATAGTTCTGATCTTTACTGCGGCCGTAACCCGCCACCAGCTGTGACTGGAAAATCCCCTGGCTGTAACGCAAACCGGTATCCCAGTTCTGGCTGTAAAGCTGGCGAGTATCAGGTCGTCCATCCACCATAAAATTGGCGTCGTAATGATCGTAACCGTCATACGCAGTGCGGTTGTCATAACCAAAGCCACGGAAGAACCCGCTCACGCTGTCGGTAATTTGCTGTTCCACGGAGCCGTACAGCGATTTACTCATAAAACCATCGCGGTCAGGCTGGCGCGGCGCATCCTGGGCAGCAATATCAAAGCCGCGGGTATAGGTGTAGTTACCCGCCATAGTGATTTTGGTTTTATTCAGCACCTGCTGGAAAGCGCCATCATAGGTCTGGTAGCCCTTAGAGCCGACGCCCGCTGAGATTTCCGCACCCGGCTTATCACGCCCGGTGATGATGTTAATCACGCCGCCAATCGCGTCGGAGCCATACAGCGCAGAACGCGGGCCACGGACGTATTCGATTCGCTGAATCAGCGAGGTTGGGATTTGGCTCAGATCGGGAACGTTGCTAATCCCGGCGCTGTTCAACGGTACACCGTCAATCAGGACCAGAACATGACGGGATTCAGTGCCGCGAATAAAGGTAGAAGAGGTGGCACCCAGGCCACCGCTTTGCGCGATATCTACGCCCGGCAGACGTGACATAATCTCCACAACGCTCTTTGCCTGCCAGCGCTCAATATCTTCACGCGTCACCACGGACGTCGGTGCCAGAACTGTTTTTGCCGGTTGTTCAAAACGATTTGCTGTCACCACCAACGAGTCAGCGCTATCCTGCGCCCAGCCCGAAAATGCCGTAACGGACAACGCCGTTAACAGCGATACTTTTTTAATCATTGTTAAAGCATCCACAATATAAGAAGGATGCCGCAGGCCTCATCTATAGCACGCGATGATGAAACCAAATGCGACGTGATCCCGGCAGGTCTTCGGGCTGGGTGGCGTTTTGTGGATGAAGACTTCCCATTTTCACAGTGTCTGCAACTCTCATCCCGCCAGTCTTTACCGCTGCGCGTCAGCTCCAGATTTACACTGGATTCCCTTTTCACTCTCAGGAGACCGGAAACAGAATGCTACAATTAGACACGTATAGATGTCCAGATAGCTATTAGCCATTAAATCTGGACATCCACTGCACAATCCCTACAATCCCCGCGTAATTCTTTATCACTCAGGACGCATCATGACCCCCGAACACCTCCCGACAGAACAGTACGACGCACAGCTGGCAGAGAAAGTTGTCCGCCTGCAAAGTATGATGACGCCTTTCAACGCGCCCGTTCCTGAGGTGTTCCGTTCCCCCGTCAGCCACTACCGTATGCGCGCCGAGTTCCGCATCTGGCACGATGGCGACGACCTGTATCACATCATCTTCGATCAGCAGACTAAATCCCGTATCCGGGTTAACAGCTTCCCGGCGGCGAGTGAGCTGATTAACCAGCTCATGACTCTGATGATTGACGGTGTGCGCAACAACCCGGTGCTGCGCCATAAGCTGTTCCAGATTGACTACCTGACCACCCAAAGCAATCAGGCCATTGTCTCTCTGCTGTACCACAAGGCGCTTAACGACGAGTGGCGCGAGCAGGCAGAAGCGCTGCGCGATGCGCTACGGGCGCAAAACATCAACGTTCACCTGATTGGCCGCGCGACAAAAACCAAAATCCTGCTGGATCAGGATTACATCGATGAGCGCCTGTCGGTGGCAGGAAAAGAGATGGTTTACCGTCAGGTAGAGAACAGCTTCACCCAACCTAACGCGGCGATGAACGTGCAAATGCTGGAGTGGGCGCTGAAAGCGACCGAAGGGTCAAAGGGGGATCTGCTTGAGCTGTACTGTGGGAATGGCAACTTCTCGCTGGCACTGGCGCGCAATTTCGAGCGCGTACTGGCAACGGAAATTGCCAAACCGTCCGTTGCGGCCGCGCAGTACAACATTGCCGCCAACCATATCGACAACGTGCAGATTATTCGTATGGCAGCAGAAGAGTTTACGCAGGCCATGAACGGCGTGCGCGAATTTAACCGTCTTGAGGGGATCGATCTGAAGGGCTATCAGTGCGAGACGATTTTTGTCGATCCGCCGCGCAGTGGCCTGGACAGCGAAACCGAGAAGATGGTGCAGGCATACCCGCGTATTTTGTACATTTCCTGTAACCCGGAAACGCTGTGCAAAAACCTGGAAACATTAAGCCAGACGCACAAGGTTGAACGTCTGGCGCTGTTCGATCAGTTCCCGTATACGCACCATATGGAATGCGGTGTTTTACTTACCGCACGGTGATCTGTAGGCCGGATAAGCGTAGCGCCATCCGGCGTTTTTGGCAGGTGGCGCTTCGCTTACCTGCCCTACAAATAATTCCTTACTCCGGCAACTGGCTCTTACGGTTGCGCATGCGAGAGCCAATCCAGAACACCAGCGCCACAGACAGAACAGCAGGGAAGAAGTTAGAGCCGATATCCGGGTACTCTGCGCGCACCACCGTGCTGTACAGCAACACACCCAGAATAAAGCAGGCAGCGGCCAGACCCGGTAACCCCACCGGCATGGTGCGGTTCAGATAACGCTGGTGCAGGCAGTAAACCGTCAGCACCAGGGCGATAAGCGGGAAAATCGAGAAGGGTACGATGGAGCTAAAAATAGCGGCAAACGTACCATTAATGGATAAGCCAGCGATCAATGCCAGCAACAGTGTCCCTTTATCCTGACCTGACTGTTTCATTACTCACCTTCACTCTTCGGTTTGATGTGCCAGTTTCTCTTGTTCACGGCGATACCAGTAGTACGCACCTTTGGAGATCATCCTGAGCTGCAATACCAGTCGCTCTTCGAGTTGCTTACGTTGTTCAATGCTGACATCCAGCGCTTCGGCACCTGCACTAAAAACAATCGTCACCATTGCTTCAGCCTGTGCTTCGCTGAACGCACGCGGCATATGGTTTTCGAGTTCAAGATAGTCGGCAAGTTCCGCAATGAAATGCTGAATTTCACGCGCGACAGCGGCACGAAATGCCGCTGACGTCCCTGAACGCTCGCGCAGCAACAGGCGAAACGCGTTGGGGTTATTGCCGATAAATTCCATAAAGGTCGACACGGAAGTACGGATAACGCTACCGCCTTTCGCGATACGCTGCCGCGCCTGGCGCATCAGCTGGCGCAGCATGAGCCCACTCTCGTCGACCATGGTCAGACCCAGTTCATCCACATCACGGAAATGGCGATAGAAGGACGTTGGCGCAATCCCGGCCTCGCGTGCGACTTCACGCAGGCTCAAACTGGCAAAACTCCGCTCAGCACTCAGTTGACTGAATGCAGCTTCCACCAGCGAACGCCGGGTTTTCTCTTTTTGTTGTGCTCTTACGCCCATCACGATAGTTGAATCCTTCCAAAGGTCTGATGGCACTATACCAGAGAATAAAATTAATCTGTTTACCTGGCTTTGTGAATGATTGTTTACGCGCGCTTTGTGCTCCACTGCCGGAAAAAAGCACAACGATAATTGGGTTACCCTGGCAATGATGTTATGATTCTGTTGCTTTTATGTATAAGAACAGGTAAGCCTTGCCATGCCACATTCCTACGATTACGACGCAATAGTTATTGGTTCCGGCCCCGGCGGCGAAGGCGCTGCTATGGGTCTGGTAAAACAGGGAGCCAGAGTAGCAGTCATTGAGCGCTACCATAATGTTGGCGGCGGTTGCACCCACTGGGGCACCATCCCTTCCAAAGCCCTCCGCCACGCCGTTAGCCGCATTATTGAATTTAACCAGAACCCTCTTTACAGCGACCACTCCCGACTTCTTCGTTCCTCTTTTGCCGATATCCTGAATCATGCAGATACCGTTATTAACCAGCAGACACGCATGCGTCAGGGTTTTTACGAGCGTAACCATTGCGAAATTCTTCAGGGTAACGCGCATTTTGTGGATGAACATACGCTGGCGCTGGAGTGTCACGACGGTTCGGTTGAAACCCTCACCGCTGAAAAATTTGTTATCGCCTGTGGTTCCCGCCCGTATCATCCGGCAGACGTGGATTTCTCCCACCCGCGCATTTACGACAGCGATTCCATCCTCAGCCTGCACCATGAACCTCGCCATGTGATTATCTATGGCGCGGGGGTGATCGGGTGTGAATATGCGTCTATCTTCCGCGGAATGGATGTCAAAGTTGATCTGATTAACACCCGCGACCGCCTGCTGGCTTTCCTGGATCAGGAGATGTCAGACTCGCTCTCCTACCACTTCTGGAACAGCGGTGTAGTGATTCGCCACAACGAAGAGTACGAGAAGATCGAAGGCTGCGACGACGGCGTGATCATGCATCTGAAGTCTGGCAAAAAGCTGAAAGCCGACTGCCTGCTGTATGCTAACGGCCGTACCGGTAACACCGATTCACTGGCGCTGGAAAACATCGGTCTGGAGACGGACAGCCGTGGTCAGTTGAAGGTTAACAGCATGTACCAGACTGCCCTGCCGCACGTTTACGCGGTCGGTGACGTGATTGGTTACCCGAGCCTCGCTTCCGCGGCCTATGACCAGGGGCGCATTGCGGCGCAGGCGCTGGTAAAAGGCGAAGCGACGGCGCATCTGATCGAAGACATTCCAACGGGGATTTACACCATTCCGGAAATCAGCTCCGTAGGGAAAACCGAGCAGCAGTTGACCTCCATGAAGGTGCCTTACGAGGTGGGTCGCGCCCAGTTTAAACATCTGGCACGGGCACAAATTGTTGGCATGAGCGTGGGAACGCTGAAGATCCTGTTCCATCGTGAAACGAAAGAGATCCTCGGTATTCACTGCTTTGGTGAACGCGCGGCGGAAATCATTCATATCGGCCAGGCGATAATGGAGCAAAAAGGTGGCGGTAACACCATTGAGTACTTCGTTAACACCACCTTTAACTACCCAACCATGGCGGAAGCCTATCGGGTCGCCGCGCTGAACGGTTTAAACCGCCTGTTTTAACGCGTTGTCAAAATGGCCATCCATCGCACCACGGATGGCCTCTGCCAGCTGCTCATAGCGGCTGCGCAGCGGTGACCCCGGACGATAAACCAGACCTATAGTACGACGTGGCTCTGGTTTAATGCACGGCAGGTAAACCACACCGTCGCGTTTACGCTCGCGCGGCACGGCCAGCGCAGGCAGCAACGTAATACCACTTCCCGCCGCCACCATATTACGTAGCGTTTCCAGGCTGGTTGCGCGGAAATGGGTATCTTCATCCGCTCCCGCTTCAAAACAGAAGCCCATCGCCTGATCGCGCAGGCAGTGGCCATCTTCCAGCATCAGCAGCTTTTCACCGGCCAGATCGGCCATCGGCACGCGATCGCGGTTCGCCCACGGGTGATCTTCGTAGATCGCCAGCATCATCGGCTCGTCAAACAGCGGCACTTCGATAAAGGCTTCGCTCTCTTTTACCAGCGCCAGAATGGCGCAGTCGAGCTTGCCGCTATCTAACTGTGCCAGCAGCTGATGGGTTTGCGCTTCATGCAGATACATTTCGAGTTTCGGGAACGTCTGGTGCAGCATCGGAATGATGTGCGGCAGAAGGTACGGACCAACGGTTGGGATCAGGCCAATATGCAGCGGGCCGGACATGGTCTCCCCTTGCTGACTTGCCATTTCCTTGAGCACTTTGACCTCGCGCAGCACGGTGCGCGCCTGATCCACCAGCAGCAAACCCGCCTGAGTGAACAGCACTTTACGACTGGTGCGCTCCAGCAGCATCACGCCCAGCTCATCTTCCAGCTTGCGGATCTGACCGCTCAGCGTAGGCTGGCTGACGTGGCATGAATCTGCCGCACGGCGAAAATGGCGATGCTCGGCTAACGCTACCAGGTATTCAAGATCACGAATATTCATTATTCATCCTCCGTCGCCACGATAGTTCATGGCGATAGATAGCATAGCAACGAACGATTATCCCTATCAAGCATTCTGTTGAATAATACACCACATAGACGAGGCGGCACGTGTTTGACCCTTAACGTCCCCGCACCGTCAGCGAGTTTCTCTCAAAACTCGAACAACTAAAGCCAACGTGAACTTTTGCGGACCCCGTGGTCCGCTTTTTTTTGCGTAAAAAAGCCCGGGGGTAAAAGCAAAATGGCAACCGAAGTTGCCATTTTTAGGGTTTGCTCCCTCTCCCTGTGGGAGAGAGCCGGGGTGAGGACACCAGCCCGCACAAATCAAACCAACCGGTTTTTCGCGTCCGCAATCGCCTGCGCCACCTGCTTCGGCGACACACCGCCTTTCGCCGCACGCTTATCCAGGCATGACTGCAACGAGAGAATCGGGTACACATCCTCCCCGATAACCGCACTGAATTTCTGCAGGTCGGCAAGCGCCAGCTCTTCCAGCGGTTTCCCCTGACGAATCGCTTCCACTACCGCTTCGCCCACAATGTGGTGCGCTTCACGGAACGGTACGCCTTTCGCCACCAGGTAATCCGCCAGTTCGGTCGCGTTTGCATAACCCTGCTGCGCCGCTTCCTGGCAACGAGGACGTTTCACCTGAATGCCGTCCAGCACCAGCGCGCCCATATGCAGGCAGTCCAGCCAGGTGTCGAGCGCGTCGAACAGCCCTTCTTTGTCTTCCTGCATATCTTTGTTGTACGCCAGCGGCAGCCCTTTCAGGGTCATCATCATGCCGGTCAGTGCGCCCTGTACGCGGCCACACTTCCCGCGGATCAGCTCCAGCGCATCCGGGTTTTTCTTCTGCGGCATCAGGGAAGAGCCGGACGTCACACGGTCAGACAACTCCACAAATCCGGCTTCGCCAGAGTTAAAGAAGATCAGGTCTTCGGCAAAGCGTGACAGGTGGACCATCCCGATAGAAGCATTCGACAGCAGTTCCAGCACGTGGTCACGGTCAGAGACGCTGTCCAGACTGTTACGGGTGGCAGACGCAAAGCCCAGCCAGCCTGCCAGCTGCTCGCGGTCAATTTCATATGCCGTACCCGCCAGCGCACCGCTGCCCAGCGGGCTGACGTCCAGGCGCTTCAGGGTATCCTGCAGACGGCTTTCGTCACGCGCCAGCATCTCGACATAGGCCAGACACCAGTGCGCAAAGGTCACCGGCTGCGCACGCTGCAAATGGGTATAACCCGGCATCACCGCGTCCTGGTTGTTCTGTGCCGTTTCCACCAGCGCGCTCTGCAGCTGACGGTTAGCCGCCAGCAGCTCCGCGACGGTATCTTTACACCACAGCTTCAGATCGGTCGCGACCTGGTCGTTACGGCTACGGCCGGTGTGCAGCTTTTTACCCAGCTGGCCAACTTTGTCGATCAGTTTGCCTTCTACCCAGCTGTGAATATCTTCGGCATCGCTCTGCAGAATTTGCTGCGGATCCAGACGCACTTCTTCCAGCAGATTATTGAGCGCCTCTTCCAGCTGCTGCTGCTCCTCTGCGGTCAGCACGCCCACCGTCACCAGCGCTTTGGACCAGGCCACAGAGCCGACGATATCCTGTTCGGCCAGGCGGTAGTCGAAGCGCAAAGAGTCGTTGAACTGTTTGAACCGTTGATCCGCTGCCTGTGTAAAACGCCCACCCCAAAGTGCCATAACATCGTTCCTTTATTCGTTAGTTCCGCCGGGTGGCGCTGCGCTTACCCGGCCTACGGTCATTCATTAATAACTTACGCTAAAATACGCGTGCCAATCGGCGTGCCGTTAAACAGCGCCGGAAGCTGCTCCGCGTGACGCCAGGAGGCGATATCCACCGGGCGCCCGAGCGTACGGGCGGCATCCAGCGCGGCATTCACTTTGACGATCATCCCGTCGGTAATAATGCCCTGGGCGATCAGCTGTTCGGCTTTTGCCGCGGTCATTTCCGCAATGCGCTGGCCTTTGCCGTCCAGAATACCGCTCACATCGGAGAGCAGGATCAGGTCCGCGCCCAGCGTTGCCGCCAGTGCCGTCGCCGCCTGGTCCGCATTCACGTTCATCAGCTCACCCTCTTCGGTCACCCCGATAGAGCTCACCACCGGCAGGAAACCGCCTTCCAGCAGCGTGTTAATCAGCTTAGGCGAACCTGGCTGCGC
Organism: Enterobacter cloacae complex sp. OE43NF; assembly: GCF_023544405.1. NCBI lineage: Bacteria > Pseudomonadati > Pseudomonadota > Gammaproteobacteria > Enterobacterales > Enterobacteriaceae > Enterobacter > Enterobacter cloacae complex sp. OE43NF. The sequence goes on along the minus strand of NZ_JAMJFW010000008.1, from coordinate 109,331 downwards.
CAGTCCAACGTGGCCGAGTTCTTCATCGAGCTGGGTCACTTTTACGCTGTCACCGTCGCCCAGATAGAGGCCAACGGAGGCAATGTGGTGTTTCTTCGCCCAGGACAACAGAGTCTTATTCGCCGTACCTGCCAGCGCACCGGTGATGATGTCAATCTGGTCGGCAGGCGTCACGCGCAGGCCGTTTTTCTTTTTCACCGGCAGGTTGAGCCCTTTCATCAGCTCATCCACTACGCAGCCGCCGCCGTGCACAATCACCAGCGGACGCTGGTGTGATTCGCGATAGTTAACCAGCGCGGTAAACAGACGCTCCAGCGCTTCTTCGCTGTCCAGCAGTACACCACCGAGTTTGATAATTAATGGGTTCATCATCACACCTTAAATAAGAGCCTGCGTTTCCGGGAAACCGAAACGAATATTTGCACACTGCATTGCCTGAGCGGCAGCGCCTTTGAGTAAGTTATCTTCTGCTGCCACCACGATCAGATGCTCGCCCTGCACGGCATAGCCGATGTCGCAGAACGGCAGGCCAACCACGTTTTTCAGCGCGGGCACGCCTTTGTCGTAGAGACGCACCAACGGTTTATCCGCATACGCCTGAGTAAAGGCCTCGCTCACCTGGTCTTTGGTCACGCCCGGTTTCAGGCGGCAGGTAATGGTTTCGAGGATCCCACGCGGGAAGCTGCCCAGGTGCGGTGTAAAGATGACATTGGCCCCCAGATGGGTGGTGATTTCCGGATGATGGCGGTGATTAAACACGCCATACGGCTGCAGGCTGACTTCACAGAAGCTGTTAGAAATAGCAGCCTTGCGTCCGGCACCGCTGACACCACTGGTGGCGTTGATCACCGGCCACTGGTTCAGATCCAGTAGGTCTGCGTCGATCAGCGGCTTCAGAGAAAGCTGTGCGGCCGTCGGGTAGCAGCCCGGCACGGCAATCAGATCGGCTTCTTTCAGCTTGTCTGCGCTCCACTCCGCCAGCCCATACACGGCTTTTGCAAGCAGGTCCGGGTGCTGATGGGTAAAGCCATAATATTTTTCGTAGAACGCGCCGTCGTTAACACGGAACGCGCCGGAGAGGTCGAACACCACGCAACCGGCCGCCAGGAATTGCGGCGCCAGGTCGTGACTGACCTCGTGCGCGGTGGCCAAAAACACCACGTCGACGCCGTCAGTGAACTCGCTGATGTCAGACATTGGCTGCAGCGGCAAGTCGACAATGCCCTTAAGCCACGGATGCAAATCGGAAATTAACTTTCCTGCATCATTGCTTTGCGCTGACACGGTCAAAGCGGTTATGGTCATATGTGGATGGCGATTCACGTAGCTTACAAGCTCTGCGCCCGCATAACCGCTAGCGCCTACAATCAGCGTATTCAACATCGGGTTCCTTTATGCTCAACGTTAATGTATTTTTATTCACATTTATTGCATGAATATTGATACTATCACGACCTAAGGTGTGTCAACAATGAAAATGAACTTACCGCCATTTATCGAGATTTACCGCGCCCTGATTGCCACACCCTCCATCAGTGCGACCGAAGAAGCGCTGGATCAGAGCAATGAGTCTTTAATCAATCTGCTGGCGGGTTGGTTTAGCGATCTTGGCTTTAACGTTGAGGTTCAGCCCGTACCTGGAACACGCCATAAATTTAACCTGCTCGCCAGCACCGGACACGGCGCAGGCGGACTGCTGCTGGCCGGTCATACCGACACGGTGCCGTTTGACGATGGCCGCTGGACCCGCGACCCGTTTACCCTGACCGAACATGACAACAAGCTTTACGGCCTTGGCACCGCCGACATGAAAGGCTTCTTCGCCTTTATCCTTGACGCGCTGCGTGACGTGGACGTGACAAAACTGAAAAAGCCGCTCTACATTCTGGCGACCGCCGATGAAGAGACCAGCATGGCGGGGGCACGTTACTTCTCAGAAAACACATCGATTCGCCCGGATTGCGCCATCATCGGTGAGCCAACGTCATTACAACCGATCCGTGCGCATAAAGGCCATATCTCCACGGCAGTGCGCGTGATGGGCCAGTCCGGCCACTCCAGCGACCCGGCGCGTGGCGTCAACGCCATTGAGCTGATGCACGACGCCATCGGCCGCATCATGACTCTGCGCGACGAACTGAAAGAGCGGTATCACTACGATGCCTTCACCGTGCCGTATCCAACGCTGAACCTCGGGAGCCTGCACGGTGGCGATGCCTCTAACCGTATCTGCGCCTGCTGTGAGCTGCACATGGATATCCGTCCGCTGCCGGGCATGACGCTGAGCGATCTCGACGGCTTGCTGACCGAAGCGCTGGCCCCGGTGAGTGAACGCTGGCCTGGCCGCCTGACGGTGTCTGAACTGCATCCACCGATCCCGGGTTATGAATGTCCACCGGATCATCAGCTGGTTGAAGTGGTGGAAAAACTGCTCGGCGAGAAAACCGACGTGGTGAACTACTGCACCGAAGCGCCGTTTATTCAGACGCTGTGCCCGACGCTGGTACTTGGCCCAGGCTCCATCAACCAGGCGCACCAGCCAGATGAATACCTGGAAACCCGCTTCATCAAGCCCACCCGCGAACTGATTACCCAGGTCGTGCATCACTTCTGCTGGCATTAAAACCGCACCGATTAGTCCCCTCTCCCGGTGGGAGAGGGTTAGGGTGAGGGCAACAAATCCCGCGATCTCGGTCACATTCCCATAAGCATCTCTTATCTGACGCAATGCGAATTAAATTTCGTAAATTGCCCGCATTTATTCGTTTGCTGAACCGTTTTCGCAGCAATTGACGACGGGGGTTTTACATGGCTTTATAAAGGGAGATGACAAAATAATGTCCAGAAGATTTTCGCATGGGCATAAACAAAAATGATGGGGTGACTGGGTTTTTATGAACGAACAATATTCCGCGTTGCGTAGTAATGTCAGTATGCTCGGCAAAGTGCTTGGAGATACCATCAAAGATGCGTTGGGGGAAAACATCCTCGACCGCGTTGAAACCATCCGCAAGCTGTCTAAATCTTCCCGTGCCGGTAACGAAGCGAGTCGTCAGGAGCTGCTCACCACCTTGCAGAACCTCTCTAACGATGAGCTGCTGCCCGTTGCACGCGCATTCAGCCAGTTCCTGAACCTGGCAAACACGGCTGAGCAATACCATAGCATTTCGCCAAACGGCGAAGCTGCCAGCAACCCGGAAGTCATTGCCCGTACGCTTCGTAAACTCAAAGACCAGCCAAACCTCAACGAAGCCACCATTAAAAAAGCGGTGGAGTCCCTTTCGCTGGAGCTGGTGCTGACTGCCCACCCAACCGAAATCACCCGTCGCACCCTGATCCACAAAATGGTCGAAGTGAACAACTGTCTGAAACAGTTGGATAACAAAGACATTGCCGACTACGAACGTAACCAGCTGATGCGCCGTCTGCGCCAATTGATTGCGCAGTCCTGGCACACCGATGAAATTCGTAAGCATCGCCCAAGCCCGGTAGACGAGGCCAAATGGGGCTTTGCGGTGGTGGAAAACAGCCTGTGGGAAGGGGTGCCGAACTACCTGCGTGAGCTGAACGAACAGCTGGAAGCAAACCTGGGCTATCGCCTGCCAGTAGATTTTGTCCCGGTACGCTTTACCTCCTGGATGGGCGGTGACCGCGACGGTAACCCGAACGTGACGGCGGAAATCACCCGCCACGTGCTGCTGCTGAGCCGCTGGAAAGCCACCGATCTGTTCCTGAAAGACATTCAGGTGCTGATCTCCGAGCTGTCGATGGTGGAAGCAACGCCAGAACTGCGCGCGCTGGCTGGTGAAGAAGGTGCCAGCGAGCCGTATCGTTTCCTGATGAAAAAACTGCGCAGCCAGCTGATGGCGACCCAGGCCTGGCTGGAAGCACGCCTGAAAGGCCAGCGCCTGCCGAAGCCGGAAGGTCTGCTGAGCCAGAACGAACAGCTCTGGGAACCGCTATACGCTTGCTATAAATCACTACAGGCCTGCGGGATGGGCATCATCGCCAATGGCGAACTACTCGACACCCTGCGCCGCGTGAAGTGTTTTGGCGTGCCGCTGGTGCGTATCGACGTGCGTCAGGAGAGCACCCGCCATACCGAAGCGCTGGGCGAACTGACCCGTTATCTTGGCATTGGCGACTACGAAAGCTGGTCTGAAGCCGACAAACAGGCCTTCCTGATCCGCGAGCTGAACTCCAAGCGTCCTCTGCTGCCGCGCAACTGGGAGCCAAGCAACGAAACCCGCGAAGTGCTCAACACCTGTAAAGCGATCGTGGATGCGCCAAAAGGATCGGTCGCCGCCTATGTGATCTCGATGGCGAAAACCCCGTCCGACGTGCTGGCCGTTCACCTGCTGCTGAAAGAAGCCGGTATCGACTATGCCCTGCCGGTCGCCCCGCTGTTTGAAACCCTCGACGACCTGAACAATGCCAATGATGTAATGACCCAGTTACTGAACATCGACTGGTATCGCGGCTTTATTCAGGGCAAACAGATGGTGATGATCGGCTATTCCGACTCCGCAAAAGATGCGGGCGTGATGGCGGCATCCTGGGCGCAATATCAGGCGCAGGACGCGCTGATCAAAACCTGCGAGAAAGCCGGTATTGAGCTGACGCTGTTCCACGGTCGCGGTGGCTCCATTGGCCGTGGCGGTGCGCCTGCGCACGCGGCGCTGCTCTCTCAGCCGCCGGGAAGCCTGAAAGGCGGCCTGCGCGTGACCGAACAGGGCGAGATGATCCGCTTCAAATACGGCCTGCCGGAAGTGACCATCAGCAGCCTGTCGCTCTATACCAGTGCGATTCTCGAAGCAAACCTGCTGCCACCGCCGGAGCCGAAAGAATCCTGGTGTCGCATTATGGATGAGCTGTCTGACATCTCGTGCGACCTGTACCGCGGCTACGTGCGTGAAAACAAAGACTTCGTACCTTACTTCCGCTCTGCTACGCCAGAGCAGGAGCTGGGCAAACTGCCACTGGGTTCACGTCCGGCTAAGCGTCGTCCGACCGGCGGCGTGGAGTCTCTGCGTGCAATCCCGTGGATCTTCGCCTGGACGCAGAACCGTCTGATGCTGCCAGCCTGGCTGGGTGCCGGTGCGGCGCTGCAGAAGGTGGTGGAAGATGGCAAACAGAACGAACTGGAAACCATGTGCCGCGACTGGCCATTCTTCTCTACCCGTCTGGGTATGCTGGAGATGGTCTTCTCGAAAGCTGACCTGTGGCTGGCGGAATACTACGATCAGCGCCTGGTGAAACCAGAGCTGTGGGCGCTGGGTAAAGAGCTGCGCGAACTGCTGGAAGGCGACATCAAAGTGGTGCTGGATATCGCCAACGACTCCCATCTGATGGCCGATCTGCCGTGGATTGCCGAGTCTATCCAGCTGCGTAACATCTATACCGACCCACTGAACGTCCTGCAGGCGGAGCTGCTGCACCGTTCGCGTCTGGCGGAAGAGGAAGGTAAAGATCCGGATCCACGCGTTGAACAAGCGCTGATGGTGACGATAGCGGGCGTTGCAGCGGGTATGCGTAACACCGGCTAATGCTCACTGCCCGGCGGCGCTTCGCTTGCCGGGCCTACGACAGGTAGGCCGGGTAAGCGTTAGCGCCACCCGGCAATACCTCGGTATTTACACCATGCAGCATGATATTACCCACATCCTGACTGACCTGATTAGCGGTACGATGCCGCTACGTCAGGTTCATTTCGCCAACCCCGCCCTCTGCGCACCCGAACTCGCCCTGCAGGTTGATTTCCCTCGTCTGGAGATCGTGCTCGAAGGCTCGGTGAAAGACCAGGCGGCCTGCGTTTTACAGCAGGGTGATGTTTTATACGTTCCGGCGGGAGGCTGGAACGATCCGCAATGGCAAACGCCCGCGACAACGCTGAGCATCCTGTTTGGTAAACAGCAGCTTGGATTTAGTCTTTTACACTGGAACGGCGTGGATGCTCGTAATCTTGCAAAACAGCACGTCGCCCGTCGGGGGCCACGCATCGGATCCTTCCTGTTACAGACGCTTCATGAAATGCAGATGCAGCCGCACGAGCAGCAAACAGCGCGACTGATTGTTGCCAGCCTGCTTAGCCACTGCGTCGATTTGTTGGGTAGCCAGATCCAGACCGCCTCCCGAAGTCAGGCGCTGTTTGAAGCTATTCGCGTTTATATCGATGAACATTATGCGACCCCGCTTACCCGGGAATCCGTAGCGCAGGCGTTTTACATCTCTCCGAACTATTTATCGCATCTTTTTCAGAAAACCGGCGCGGTAGGTTTTAATGAGTACCTGACCCACACGCGGCTGGAGCACGCGCGTCAGTTGCTGAAAGGGTATGACTTAAAGGTAAAAGAAGTGGCGCATGCCTGCGGTTTTGTCGACAGTAACTATTTCTGCCGTTTATTCCGTAAAAACACGGAGCGCTCGCCGTCGGAATACCGTCGTCAGTATCACAGCCAGCTAATCGGAAAAGCGGCTAATCCAGAATGACCTGCGTATGCTGCGGTGCGGATACCATTTTTCGTACCGCTGCCATGACCTTTTGCGGGTCCCGCAGGAAAGCATTAATGCCGCATTTCACATAGCGGGCGGATTCGAAGCGTTCGTTGCCCGCCAGCTCAATATCCGTGATAAGTAATACGACATCGGCGCGGCGGATATCGTCCTCCGTCAGCTCACTTTCAATGCCTAACGCTCCTTGCGTCTCAATGCGCACTGACCATTTCTCCTGCTGGCAAATTCGCTCCAGCCGTTCTGCGGCCATGTACGTATGCGCCACGCCGCTCACGCACGCGGTTACCGCCACCAGATGACGCCCTGCTATTACTGTCATTTTTAACCTCCAATGGTGACATGAAACCCTTTATCTTCGGCCATACGGCGCATTGCCGCGACCTCGTCAGCTGTCGGAGAACTCACCTCCCGCATCGACCATTGTTGCCCAAGCAGACGGTATTTTGGTTCACCATAAGAGTGAAACGGTAATAAATGCAGCTGCCGTACCCCTGAAGGTAATAAAAATGCCAGCACGCTCGCCATGTTGGCGTCAGTTAGCGTATAGCCCGGAATAAGCGGCACACGGGGGATGACGTTTATGCCTTCGGCCACCAGTTGCGTAAGGTTTCCCAGCACTCTGGGAAGATTTACTGCCGTCACCGAACGTGCCTGCTCAGGATCCATAATCTTCAGGTCAAACAGTACTTCATCACACTGGCGAGCCAGCGGCAGCAATCGGGACAGGGGCGCATCTCCCGCCGTCTCAATAGCGGTATGAATACCGTAGCGGCGCAAACGCTTAAGCAGCTGCGTCGCAAAGGGTGCCTGCATTAATACTTCCCCGCCTGACAGCGTCACCCCGCCTCCCGATGAGCGAAAGAAGACGTCATCCTTCATCACTTCGCGTTCCAGCTCGTCCAGCGTCACGTCGCGTCCGATGCGTTCAAACGCGCCGGACGGGCACTCGTCCGCATCACGCAGGCAGGGAGCGCAGTGCAAACATTTGCTCTCCCGGCGAACCGTCTCTATTTTCGGCGACATCGACTCAGGATTGGCGCACCACGGGCAACGGTGAGGACAGCCTTTGAAGAAGACTACCGTGCGAATACCTGCTCCGTCGTTCAACGAATAACGCTGAATATTGAAAATACGCGCTACGTCGGCGCGTGTTTCAACGACGTCACAGCTGATGCGCGGTCCGACGGATAATGTCATCCTGGATCTCCTTCGACAGCTCAACAAAGAAGGCGCTGTAGCCGGCAACGCGTACCACCAGCCCGGCAAAATCCTGAGGACGCCGCTGCGCCTCACGCAGGGTTTCCGCGTTGACCACGTTGAACTGGATATGCTGTAACTTAAGCTGCGTAAACGCACGGAGGAAGTCCGCCAGCTTCTGCAACCCGGCATCGCCTTCCAGCGTGGCGGGGGTGAATTTAACGTTTAGCAGCGTACCGTTAGATAACAGATAGTTATCCAGCTTGCTCACCGACTTCAGCACAGCCGTCGGCCCTTGCATATCCTGGCCGAGCATCGGAGAAAGCCCTCCATCTGCCAGCTGTTCACCCGCCAGGCGGCCATCCGGCGTAGCCCCCACGACCGCGCCAAGCGGCACATGGGCGGAGACGGTATACGAGCCAGGCGTGAAGATTCCACCACGCGGGTTGCGGTATTTTTCGACCTCTTTACAGTAATGGCGCAGCAGTTCCGCACTGATATTATCGACATCGTCGATATCATTACCGTATTTCTCAAAGCGATTGATCAGCCGCGCGCGTACCTTTTCGCCCTCCGGGGTGGCAAAATTCGCTTTTAACACCGCCAGCAGCTCGTCAAAACTTAAGCGTTGCTGTTCAAATACCAGCCCTTTCAGGGCGTGAAGCGAGTCGCTCAAATTAGCAATACCAATCCCCTGCACACCGGAGAAGTTATAGCGCGCGCCACCGTCAGTAATGTCTTTCCCCGTTTCCAGACAGTCGCTGATAAAGGAGGAGAGCAACGGCACGGGTGCCCAGTCGCGATGGCCGATATCGCAAATGTTGCTTCCTTCCACCATCAGTGCAATGTAGTGATTAATCCTGGCGCGTATATGTTCAATTAACCCCTCGTACGTCAGCCCGCTATTGCCTTCGTTCTCCTGCATGGCGATTTCCATTACCTTCAGCAGGTTAAACATGGCGATATCATGCAGGCCGTAAGTTTTCCCTGGAATCGACAGTTCAACGCAGCCGACAACCGCATAGTCACGCGCATCTTCCAGCGACACGCCGCGATTCAAAAAGGCAGGTACTATCACTTCATCGTTAAAAATCTGTGGAATGCCGGTGCCCAGCCGAATAGTCTCCGCTGTTTTCAGCAGGAAAGGCCGGTCGATCAGTTCGTTTACCCGTACGCCGAGGTTAGGCTGGGGAAGCTGAACGCTCTGGTAGGCATCCAGACACAGGAACGAAAGCACGTTCACCGCGCTACGCCCGTTTTCCGTCAGGCCACCCAGCAGCGCGGTATACCCGGTCGGGAACCCGGCAAAATAACGGGCGCTGCTGGTCGAGCGCAAGAGCACCACATCGTTACACTTCACCCACAGCGACTCCAGCAACTCTTTCAGAAACGCTGGATCGTCTCCCTGCGTTAACGAGGCCTGATAAAACGGCAGCATATACTGGTCAAAACGCCCGATGGAGAGCGAACTGGCGTTAGATTCGTACTGCAAAATGACGTTCATGTACCAGAACAGCTGACACGCCTGCCAGAAGGTTTGCGGCTTATGCTGTGCGTTGTGTCGCGAGATGTCGGCCATTGCCAGCAATTCTTCGCGGCGAGTAGCATCGCTGCTCTGAGCCAGTTCTTCAGCGAGCGCCGCATAACGCAGAATATGGCGCTGGGACGCTTCGAGCAGAATGAGCGCCGCTGCAAAGAACGTGTTTTGCGTATCACGAGCGCAGCGTTCACGCATTTCCGCCACCAGCGCGCCCAGCCCGTTATTAAGCAGGCGAGGATAATCAATAATGATATGCCCCTGCCCTTTATCCGTCTGGTTGACGCTAAAAATCTGCGTCCCTACGGCGGCCTTCACCTCCTCCGTCATCTGGCTGTTGGTGAAATCTTTCATCGACCGGTTTTCCCAATAGGGATACAGCACCTCACGGTAGGTCTGCTTATCCTCATCGCTGATTTCAAAGCGATCCTGCGGACGGGTGGCGAACTGGTCCAGTTCCTTAAGCAACCAGTAGGGATCCATCTCCGGTGACATAATGCCTGCACGCGGCTTAACGGTGCGGTTTCCGGCAATCAGTTCTTCATCACGAATCGCGATTTCCACATGGTCGAGAATGTGCGCCGTTGCTTTCGCGCGACGGAGAATAACCGGTTCGCCTTCCGTCTGTTGATGGCTGGCTGTATAGAGCAGCGCACGTTCAAGCGAGATCTCGCGAGGGTTGGCAAAAAGCGCATTTTTCAAACGCGGTATACGATTCGTCATGATGGAACTCCTGTAACGGAAAAAACCAGCCAGCCCCGAAGGGCGGGAGAGCATCAGGCGGTTTGCGCCAGGTGGGCATCGATTTTGTTCATGATAGCGTCGGCACGTTTTACCGCGTCGCTGATATTGACGCGCACGATGGTTTTCCCGGCAAAACGCTCTTCGAATTTAATGCCGATATCTTTAGTCAGGATCACCATATCTGCCGCGGCGATATCCTCTGCCGTCAGTTCGTTCTCAAGACCAATCGACCCCTGCGTTTCTACCTTCACTTCCCAGCCTTTCGCTTTTGCGGCGCTTTCCAGCGCTTCGGCAGCCATATAGGTATGGGCAACGCCAGACGGACATGCGGTTACTGCGATAATTCGGGCCATGTTCTCTTCCTCACTTAGTTAATTTCGAAATCCAGATCCAGGTCATCCTCTTTTTCCTCGACCTGCTTTGTGTTCTTTCGGGCAATACGCTTTAGCACGTTGACGCTGACCGCCGTCACCACTGCACCCACGGCAACCGCCGCGATATAGCCGAGCTTGCCGTCCACCACGGGAAGCACAATTAACCCGCCCCATCCGGCATAGCATTGCGCGCCCATAACCGCAGCCGTGACCGCGCCGCAGGCGGAGCCCAACATGATGGAAGGAATCACGCGTAACGGGTCAGCTGCGGCAAACGGAATCGCTCCCTCGGTGACACCCACGCAGCCCATCACCAGCGCGGCTTTACCTGCTTCACGTTCTTCACCGGTAAAATTCTTACGGCCGATAAGCGTTGCCAGGCCTAACCCCAGCGGCGGTATGCAAATAGCCACGGCGGCAATTGCAACGACGGTATAAACGCCTTGCGCAACGCAAATCAGCATGAAGGCATAAGCCACTTTGTTGACCGGGCCGCCCATGTCGAACGCCAGCATGAGACCGATAATAATGGCGAGTACCACAATGCTGCCCTGCTGCATGCCTTGCAGCCACTGGGTGAGACCGGTAGTAAGCGCGCCTACAGGCTCGCCCAGTCCCCACATCATGATGCCTGCGGTAATAAACGTGCCGATAATCGGGATGATGAAGATAGGCATAACGGAACGCAGCACTTTCGGCACGGGCAGCTTTTTCAGATACCAGACGACAATGCCACCGAAAATCCCGGCGATAATTGCGCCAAAGAACCCTGCACCGAAGCTGTTGCCCACCCAGGCGGCAATAGCACAGGGAGCAAGCGCGGCGCGTTCTGCAATGGAATAACCAATATAGGCGGCGAGGAATGGCACCATCAGTGTTAAACCCGCCACACCGATGTCAAAGAGCTTTTTCAGATTGGGATCGGTTGCGGCATCGGGCACCGCACCTTTGCCGTATAGCATGACCGAAACCGCCAGCAGAATGCCGCCCGAGACCACAAACGGGATCATGTGCGACACCCCTGTCATCAGATGCTGTCGCGTGTTCTTGAGAATATGCACCAACGCTTTCATATGCCGCTCCAGGCCTTTATCCACAAAGATGTTGTGGCAAACAATAGGCAATCAGGAAGACGGCGGACAGGAGACAAAAAGGCCATTTACTGGATTTTTGTAATATCGGAATGAAAATGCGATCCGCCTCGACATTTCTCATCGACTTCGCATTACGCAAACGGTCACAACTTGTGAGTGAAATCTCAATTTTAAGGTGACATTACATTTGTCCAGTTTTTGGCAGTTTTGTCACATGGCGCGCCTCATCATCACGCTCGTATGCTGTTCCGCATAATTGACGATTAGTTTCAGGAGTGTGTATGGCTCTGGTAGTGGAATTTACCTGTGAATTGCCCAACGGCGTTCACGCGCGTCCTGCAAGTCATGTAGAAACGCTGTGCAACACGTTTATCTCGCAAATTGAGTGGCATAACCTGCGTACGGATCGTAAAGGCGACGCCAAAAGCGCGCTGGCGCTGATTGGTACCGATACGCTGGCGGGCGATGCCTGCCGCCTGGTGATAAATGGTGAAGACGAGCAGCATGCCCGGCAGCGGCTGGAGCTGTGGCTAAGAGAGGAGTTTCCGCATTGCGACGCGCCGCTTGAAGGGGTAATCAGCACGGAGCTGGATCCCTTGCCTGAATCACTGACACGCCTGAACCCGACGCTGTTTCGCGCTACTCCGGTATGCAGCGGGAGTGCACATGGCGTCCTGACGTTATTGTCCTCGCTCGATCTCAACGCCCTGACCGATTTGCCCGACGCGCAAAGCGTGGAAACTGAGCAGTCGGCGCTGGATAACGGCCTGACGCAGCTGATCAAACACATTGAGCTGCGCGCCCTGGACAGCGACAGTACTGCCAGCGCTATTCTTGAAGCCCACCGCTCGCTGGCTACAGATACCTCGCTGCGTAAGCACCTCCTGTCAGGGGTCAGCCAGGGTCTAAGCTGCGCCCAGGCCATCATCGCCACGGCGAACCATTTCTGCGACACGTTCTCCCGTTCCAGCAGCACCTATTTGCAGGAGCGGGTGCTCGACGTGCGCGACATCTGCTACCAGCTTTTACAACATATCTATGGTGAAGCGCGTTTCCCGGCTCACGGCCAGCTGACGCAGCCGAGCATCTGCCTTGCTGACGATCTGACTCCCGGTCAGTTTCTTGAACTCGATAAAACGCAGCTTAAAGGACTGCTGCTGAAAAGTGGCGGCACCACCTCGCATACCGTGATCCTCGCGCGTTCCTTCAATATTCCGACGCTGGTTGGCGTCAACAGTGAAAGCCTGCTGCAATGGCGCAATCAGCCTGTATTTGTGGACGGCAATGCCGGTGCGGTGGTCGTCAATGGCAGCGACGCCGTAGCGCGTTACTATCAGCAGGAAGCGCGCGTCCAGCAGGCGATACACGAGCAACAGCGCGTCTGGCTTGACCGTGAAGCCAGAACCGCCGACGGCCTGCGGGTAGAAATTGCCGCCAATATTGCCCACGCGGTGGAGGCCCAGGCAGCATTTGGAAATGGTGCCGAAGGCGTGGGCCTGTTCCGCACGGAAATGCTCTATATGGATCGTGCCAGCGCACCCGGCGAAAACGAGTTATACAACATTTTCTGTCAGGCACTGGAAAGTGCAAATAGCCGTAGCATTATTGTGCGTACTATGGATATCGGCGGCGACAAGCCGGTGGAGTACCTGAATATTCCAGCTGAGAACAATCCGTTCCTCGGCTACCGTGCCGTACGCATATATGAAGAGTATTCTTCGCTGTTCACGACCCAGCTTCGGGCGATCCTTCGCGCCTCTGCCCACGGAAACCTTAAGATCATGATCCCGATGATCTCCTCCATGGAGGAGATCCTGTGGGTAAAAGAGAAGCTCGCCGACGCGAAGCAACAGCTCCGGGCTGAACATATTCCGTTTGATGAGAAAATCCCACTCGGCATTATGCTGGAAGTCCCCTCGGTGATGTTCATCATCGATCAGTGCTGCGAAGAGATTGATTTCTTTAGCATCGGCAGCAATGACCTGACACAGTATCTGCTTGCCGTCGACCGCGACAACGCCAAAGTCACGCGCCATTACAACAGCCTGAACCCCGCCTTTCTGCGGGCGCTGGACTACGCGGTGCAGGCCGTTCACCGTCAGGGTAAGTGGATTGGCCTCTGCGGTGAGTTAGGCGCGAAAGGGTCGGTACTGCCGCTGCTGGTGGGCCTGGGGCTGGACGAACTGAGCATGGGCTCCCCTGCCATTCCTGCCACCAAAGCACGCCTGGCGCAGCTTGATAGCCGCGCCTGTCGCCAGCTGTTGAACCAGGCCATGGCGTGTCGCACCTCGCTTGAAGTAGAACATCTGCTCGCCCAGTTCCGTATGAATCAGCAGGATACGCCACTGGTGACGCCACGCTGTATTTCTCTGGATAACGACTGGAACAGTAAAGAAGAAGTCATTAAAGGCATGACCGATAACCTTTTGCTCGCCGGGCGATGCCGCTATCCGCGCAAGCTGGAAGCCGATTTATGGGCACGCGAAGCCGTATTTTCCACCGGGTTGGGTTTTGGATTCGCCATTCCACACAGCAAATCAGAACACATTGAGCAATCCACTATCAGCGTCGCACGCCTGAAAGCGCCTGTTATATGGGGTGACGAGGAGGCGCAATTCTTCATCATGCTGACGCTGAATAAACACGCCGCAGGCGACCAGCATATGCGTATTTTCTCCCGCCTGGCCCGTCGCATCATGCATAACGATTTTCGCAGTGCTCTGGTTAATGCCAGTTCCCAGGAGGCTATCGCTTCCCTGCTGCAACACGAATTAGAACTCTAAAACGAGGAAAAATAATGGAACTGTATCTCGATACCGCCAACGTGGCAGAAGTAGAACGCCTTGCGCGCGTTTTCCCCCTTGCAGGCGTCACCACCAATCCGAGCATCATTGCCGCCAGCCGAGAGTCAATCTGGGAGGTGCTGCCGCGCCTGCAAAACGCCATTGGACCGAAAGGCAGGCTATTCGCCCAGACAATGAGCCGCGACGCAGAAGGCATGGTGGCCGAAGCCAAACGCCTGAGCAATGCTATCCCGGATATCGTGGTGAAAATCCCGGTCACCGCCCAGGGACTTATCGCCATTAAGGCGCTAAAAACAGCGGGCATCACTACGCTGGGTACCGCCGTGTACAGCGCCGCGCAAGGCCTGCTGGCCGCGCTGGCCGGGGCAAAATATGTCGCGCCATACGTAAACCGCGTGGATGCCCAGGGCGGGGACGGCATTCGCATGGTTCAGGAGCTGCAATCCCTGCTGGAACAGCATGCACCGGAGAGCAAGGTGCTGGCAGCCAGCTTCAAAACGCCACGTCAGGCGCTGGACTGCCTGCTCGCCGGATGTGAAGCAATCACGCTTCCCTTAGATGTAGCGCAACAAATGCTCGGCACGCCGGCGGTAGAGTCAGCAATAGAGAAGTTCGAGCAGGACTGGAAAAACGCGTTTGGTAACCTCAACCTCTAAGGGAGATATGTTATGGACCGTATCATTCAATCGCCGGGGAAATATATCCAGGGCGCTGATGTTCTCACCCGTCTCGGCGACTATCTGAAACCTCTGGCTACACGCTGGCTGGTTGTTGGCGATAAATTTGTGCTGGGTTTTGCCGAAGAGACCTTGCGCCAGAGTTTTAAAAATGCAGAGCTACATGCCGAAATCGCGCCGTTTGGCGGCGAATGTTCGCAGAATGAGATCGATCGTCTGAAAAAACTGGCCGACAGTGCGGACTGCATGGCGGTGCTGGGCATTGGTGGCGGTAAAACGCTGGATACCGCCAAAGCGCTGGCACATTTTATGGACGTGCCGGTCGCTATCGCCCCGACTATCGCCTCCACCGATGCCCCATGCAGCGCCCTTTCTGTGATTTATACCGACAGCGGCGAATTCGAACGCTATCTGATGCTGCCGCATAACCCCAATATGGTGATTGTCGACACCAAAGTGGTGGCTGGTGCGCCGCCGCGTCTGCTGGCCGCCGGGATTGGTGATGCCCTTGCCACCTGGTTTGAAGCACGCGCCTGCTCGCGCAGCGGCGCCACGACCATGGCGGGCGGCAAGTGCACGCAGGCCGCGTTAGCGCTGGCCGAGCTGTGCTACAACACGCTGATTGAAGAGGGCGAAAAAGCGATGCTGGCCGCCGAGCAGCACGTCGTCACCCCCGCGCTGGAACGCATTATCGAAGCCAATACCTATCTGAGCGGCGTAGGGTTTGAAAGCGGCGGGCTGGCGGCAGCGCATGCCATTCACAACGGGATGACGGCAGTGCCGGATGCGCATCACTTCTATCACGGTGAAAAAGTGGCGTTTGGTACGCTGACGCAACTGGTGCTGGAAAACGCGCCGGTTGAGGAGATCGAAACCGTCGCGGCGCTTTGCCACAGCGTTGGATTGCCGATCACGCTGGCGCAGCTGAACATCAAAGAAGACATTCCGGCCAAAATGCGCCTGATTGCCGAAGCGTCTTGCGCTGAGGGAGAGACCATCCACAACATGCCGGGTGGCGTGTCGCCGGATCAGGTTTACGCGGCACTGCTGGTTGCCGACCAGTATGGACAGCGTTTCCTGCAGGAGTGGAAGTAACAAAAAAGCCGGGTGCGCTACGCGTACCCGGCTCAATGTTTATTTCACGTCAAAACGGTCCAGATCCATCACCTTCGCCCACGCTGCAACGAAGTCGCGAACGAACTTCTCGTGAGCATCACTGCTGGCGTACACCTCTGCCAGCGCGCGAAGGACAGCGTTAGAGCCGAAGACCAGGTCAGCGCGAGTGGCAGTGTATTTCACTTCACCGCTGGTGCGATCGCTTCCGGCAAACAGCTCGTTCGATTCATCGGTCGCCTTCCACTGGGTGTTCATATCCAGCAGGTTCACGAAGAAGTCATTGCTCAGCACGCCTTCGCGGTTGGTGAACACACCATTTTTACTGCCGTCGAAGTTTGCACCCAGTACGCGCAGGCCGCCGATCAGCACCGTCATTTCTGGTGCGGTTAACGTCAACTGCTGGGCTTTATCAATCAGCAGCGATTCGGTGGTGGAAACATCAACCTGCGCACGATAGTTACGGAAACCGTCAGCAATCGGTTCAAGCAGGTTAAACATATCGATATCCGTCTGATCCTGACGTGCATCCACACGGCCCGGCGTGAACGGTACGGTGACGTAAACGCCTGCCGCTTTCGCCGCCTGCTCAACGCCTACCACACCCGCGAGCACGATAATATCGGCCAGTGAGGCTTTATTGGTGGTGCGCTGAATAGCTTCCAGAGCAGGCAATGCACGTATGGCTGCGGCGTTAACATCCCAGTTGCGCTGAGGCGCAAGCGCCAGACGCGCACCGTTGGCACCGCCACGCTTGTCACCGCCGCGGAAGGTTGAGGCCGACGCCCATGCCACGGAAATCAGTTCGCTCACGGAGAGCCCGGATGCTGCAATTTCCGCCTTCAGGCTCTCAATGTCCTCTTTGGTCGGATTGAATACTGCCTCCGGCAGCGGATCCTGCCAGATCAGATCTTCTTTCGGCACTTCCGGGCCAAGATAACGCGATTTTGGCCCCATATCGCGGTGGGTCAGTTTGAACCACGCGCGGGCGAAGGCTTCGTTGAAAGCCTGCGGATCGTTCAGGAAGCGACGGGAAATTTTTTCGAATTCCGGGTCAAAACGCAGCGTCAGGTCGGTAACCAGCATAGTCGGTTTGCGTTTTTTCGACGGGTCGAACGGGTCTGGCATGATCTCAGGCGCGTCCACGGCTTCAAACTGAATCGCACCGGCCGGGCTGCGGGTTTGTACCCATTCGTATTTGAACAGGTTCTCGAAGAAGTAGTTGCTCCACTGGGTCGGGGTTTGTGACCAGATGACTTCCAGACCGGAAGTAATGGCGTCAGCGCCAATACCGGTACCGTGCGTGCTGGCCCAGCCCAGGCCCTGCGCTTCAATCGGTGACGCTTCCGGGTCTGTGCCAACGTGCGTTGCTTCACCCGCACCATGAGTTTTACCGAGCGTATGCCCCCCGGCAATCAGCGCCACGGTCTCTTCGTCGTTCATTCCCATGTTACCGAAGGTGGCGCGAATGGCTGCCGCCGCGGACAGCGGTTCACCGCTGGCGTTTGGTCCTTCCGGGTTAACGTAGATCAGCCCCATTTCAGTGGCCGCCAGCGGACGTTTCGCCAGCGCTTCCGGGTCACGATGGGTCAGCCAGGCTTTTTCATCCCCCCAGTTAACGTCAAGATCCGGTTCCCAGACATCTTCACGCCCGGCACCAAAACCAAAGGTGCGGAAGCCGGAGTTTTCCAGCGCCACGTTACCCGCAAGAATAAACAGGTCAGCCCAGGAGATTTTTTGACCATATTTTTGCTTGATCGGCCACAGCAGACGGCGAGCTTTATCCAGACTGACGTTATCTGGCCAGGAGTTCAGCGGCGCAAAGCGCTGTTGACCGCGTCCGGCACCGCCGCGTCCGTCAACGGAGCGATAGGTTCCCGCACCGTGCCAGGCCATGCGAATAAACAGGCCCGCATAGCTGCCCCAGTCGGCAGGCCACCACGGTTGAGAGTCGGT
The DNA here is from genome assembly GCF_023544405.1 of Enterobacter cloacae complex sp. OE43NF. Taxonomy (NCBI): domain Bacteria; kingdom Pseudomonadati; phylum Pseudomonadota; class Gammaproteobacteria; order Enterobacterales; family Enterobacteriaceae; genus Enterobacter; species Enterobacter cloacae complex sp. OE43NF. The sequence continues at coordinate 91,322 of NZ_JAMJFW010000008.1, read as the reverse complement.
TAAGAGTGCTTTGAGATCGCCCTTGAGGGCGGAGTAATCCAGCTTGCTAAATTCTTTGCGGTAGTCGAAGTCTTCACCCAGAGGGTTCGAACGATTGGAATGTTGGTTAAGAAGATCGATGCGGAGTTGTTTTGGCCACCAGTCGCGGCTGCCTGTGCCTGCCCCCGCGCTGTGATCGACGCCGCCCTGGTGGAACGGGCATTTGCCGACTGATGCCGCTTTATTGCTCTCGTCTGACGTGCTCATCGCTATGCTCCCTTTTACAGTGTTACCGTTACGATATACACCACTAGCAATAAGATATAGTTGAATTAATCCACAGATTCGATAGCTAATACCTTTTAACTTTTAGCCAGACCAAAAAGCCCTCCATTCAGGAGGGCTTGGTGTTTATCACGCCGGGCGAACACCGAGCGTATGACAAATGGCGTAGCTCATTTCCGCGCGGTTCAGCGTGTAGAAGTGGAAATCTTTTACCCCTTCCCGACTTAAAATTTTCACCATGTCCATTGCGATATTGGCACCCACCAGCTTGCGCGTTTCCGGATCATCATCCAGCCCTTCGTACATTTTGGACATCCACAGCGGAATGCGTACGTTGGTCATATCGGCAAATTTCTTCGCCTGTTTGAAGTTAGAGACCGGCAGAATACCCGGGATGATTTCCACGTCGATACCCGCAGAAACGCAGCGGTCGCGGAAGCGCAGGTAGCTTTCCACATCAAAGAAGAACTGAGTAATGGCCCGGTTCGCACCGGCATCCACTTTACGCTTCAGGTTAAGGAGGTCGGCCTGAGCGCTTTTCGCTTCCGGATGCACTTCCGGGTACGCCGCCACGGAGATATCAAAATCGGCAACGTCTTTCAGCAGCGCGACCAGATCCGCCGCATACATTTCCGGCTTACCGCTACCCGGCGGCAGGTCGCCGCGCAGGGCGACGATATGACGAATCCCGTTATTCCAGTAATCCTGGGCGATAGCACGCAGCTCGTCACCGGTGGCGTCGATACAGGTCAGATGCGGCGCCGCTTCCAGACCGGTTCTGTCTTTAATGCCTTTAATAATGCTGTGCGTACGGTCACGCTCGCCGGAGTTCGCGCCGTAGGTCACGGAGACAAATTTCGGTTTCAGGCTGCTCAGGCGATCGATAGAGCTCCAGAGGGTTTGCTCCATTTCACTGGTGCGCGGCGGGAAAAATTCAAAAGAGACGTTAATCTGGCCGTTTACTTCGGCCAGGCTCTGATTCAGGGCTTCCCGCTGGTTGGCGTGAAAAAAGCTCATACCTTACCTCTATCTTTCGCGTGTCGTTGTTTGTTGTGTTGTGAACTTCTATACGTTTAGACGTCCAGATGTAAAAATGACGGAAAAGCGGAGTGACGTCAACAGAAATAATCAACAATAACGGTGAGGAATGCTCAGGGAAGATGAAGGAAATTCATGATGGGGTGAGTGCGGTTGCTTGCCCTCACCCTGGCCCTCTCCCACCGGGAGAGGGAACATGCGGGATTACAGCAACTTAGCGAGACGATTGATGTCCGACTGGATCGCCCCGGCGGTGACATCGCGCCCTGCACCCGGGCCACGGATCACCAGTGGGTTATCGCGGTACCAGCGGCTTTCGATTGCAAAGACGTTATCGCAAGGCAGCAGCGCCGCCAGCGGATGTTCAGGACGCACCGCCTCAACCCCCACACGCGCTTTACCGTTGGCCTCGAAACGCGCCACATAGCGCAGCACCAGCCCCATCTCGTTTGCGGCTTCCAGACGTTGCAGCATCTGCTCGTTCAGTTCATCACCGTTTTCAAAGAAGTGATCAATGGATCCTTCCTCGCAGCCTGCCGGCACCAGCGACTCGACGCGAACAGCGCCGGGTTCAATGTCATAACCGGCTTCACGCGCCAGGATCACCAGCTTACGCATCACATCTTTACCGGAGAGATCGACGCGGGGATCGGGTTCGGTTAGCCCCTGCTGCCACGCCTGATCCACCAGGTCAGTGAACGGTACGGTGCCATCAAACTGCAGGAACAGCCAGGAGAGCGTACCGGAGAAAATACCGCTCAGCGCCAGAATGCTGTCGCCGCTTTCAATCAGATCGCGCACGGTATGGTTAACCGGCAGACCCGCGCCTACGGTGGCGTTATAGAGCCAGTGACGACCGGTTTTTTCGAACGCGTCGTGGATCTGACGGTACTTATCGGTGCTGCTTGCCCCCGCCAGTTTGTTCGCACTGATGACGTGGAAACCGTGGCTGGCGAAATCAAGATACTGATCGGCAAGCTGTTCGCTGGCAGTAACGTCCAGCACCACCAGATCGTCATACGGGTGCGCGCGCATCCACAGGAACAGCGACTCTTCGTCCTGTTCAACCGCTTCATCATTAAAGAAGGCAAGTGCGCGGCTGGCATCCAGCCCCTCGTAGTTCAACAGACTGCGGCGGCTGTCCACCACTCCGGCGAGGATAAATTCAAAGCCGGTACGTGCTGAGAGCGTGACCTGCTCGCGCGCGAACAGCTCCAGCCAGCGAGAACCGATGTTGCCTTTACCGAACAGCACCAGACCGATACGTTTTTCCGCACGGAACAGAGAGGTATGCAGACCCTGAATCAGGCTCTCAGTTGGCCCTTTACGCAGGACGGCAACGAGGCTGATGCCCTCTTCCGACTGCCAGGTAAATTCAACCGGTTGCCCTTTCAGCTGTTGCCAGAAGCGGTGGCAGTGCAGTGGGTTACGGGTGACGCCCGCGCCCACCATCGCCACCAGCGCCAGCCCCTGACGCAGACGAAGCTCGCCCGGCAGGCCCGCTTCATCCAGAATTTTTAGCGCGCTGTCCGCCACTTCGGCGGTGTAGCAGAACTGCAGCAGTTGACGGTCGTTATGTACGCCAACCGCCAGCGGACGCACCTGAGCACGTTTGAGGATCGTGTCGATATCTTTATGCGCCAGTTTGAAGTCCTGGCCCGCCGGGACCTGGAACTCAATCAGGCAGATGTCGTCGTGGCTGGTGACAATACGCGCCCCCGTACCGGATGCCAGCACGCGTTCGATGCGCGTGGAGCCCTGATCCGGGGTGTAACTGCAGCGCAACTGCAGATCGATATCGCTACCGGAAACCGGCTGCAGCGTACGCGCGTGCAGAACCGGCGCGGCCAGACGTGCCAGCTCGCTGGCTTCATCCAGGCGCAGCAGCGGCAGCAGGCAGGCGTCTTTCACCTTACGTGGATCAGCACTGTAAACACCGGCGACGTCACTCCAGATGGTGACGCGGGACACGCCCGCCAGGGCACCGATCTGCGTCGCCGAGTAGTCAGAGCCGTTACGCCCCAACAGCACGGTTTCCCCGGCATTGCTGCGGCTGATAAAGCCGGTCACCACAATGCGTTTACCCGGATGCTGTACCAGCAACTGTTGCAGCAGCGGGTAGGATAGACCTTCGTCCACCTGTGGCTGTGCGGCGCGTTCGGCACGCAGGAAATCACGCGCGTCGAGCCAGGCAGCCTCAACGCCCAGATGTTGCAGCACGGCGGCCATCAGGCGCGCAGACCACACTTCACCGTGCCCCACCACTTCGGCGTACACCGCATCGGTAATACCGCTGTCCAGCAGGGCGGCCAGACGCTCAAGGTCATGCGTAAAAGCGCTAATCAGCCCATCCGCCACGTCTGCAGGCAGCAAACCGGCAATCAGCTCGCTCTGGTAACGGCGTAAGGACTGTTGCACCTGATGCGCAGAGAGGCGATCGGTCTGGCTCAATTTCAGCCAGCTAATCAGCTGGTTGGTGGTGCTGCCCGCCGCGGAGACAACCATCATGTCACCCGGCTGTGAATACTCTGTCATGATCCCTGCAACGCGCAGATAACACTTCACATCAGCAAGACTACTACCACCAAACTTGTGCAGTTGACGACCCTTCGCCCCTGCCTGCGCTATCACACTCATGATTACCCCTTGGCTGCGACCCGGAAGCCATTTTCCAGATCGGCAATTAAATCTTCAGAATCTTCAATACCGGTTGAGATCCGCAGCAGCGTCTCAGAAATCCCGGCGGCGGCACGTGCCTCTGGTGCCATACCTGCGTGCGTCATGGTCGCAGCGTGGGAGATCAAACTTTCAACCCCACCTAACGATTCCGCCAGCGTAAACAATGACAGCCCGCTCAGGAAGCGACGCAGCGTTTGCTCGTCACCGTCCAGTTCAAAACTTAACATCGCGCCAAACCCTTTCTGCTGACGCGCGGCAATCTCGTGCCCCTGGTTTTCAGGCAGCGACGGGTGATAAAGCTTCTTCACCAGCGGCTGCGTTTTCAGGAAATCGACAATCGCCTGGGCATTGCGCTGTGCCACCTCCATACGCGGCGACAGCGTGCGAATCCCGCGTAACAGCAGATAGCTGTCGAAGGCCCCGGCGGTGACGCCAATGTTATTGGCCCACCATGCCAGTTCGGTGACAACGTCGGGATCTTTTGCAATCACCACGCCTGCGACGACATCAGAATGACCGTTCAGATATTTAGTGCATGAATGCAATACCAGATCTGCACCCAGCGCCAGTGGGTTCTGAAGGGCCGGACTGAGGAACGTATTATCCACTACACTTATCGCTCCCGCATCCCTTGTGAGCTGACAAATTTTCGCAATATCGACAACGCGCAACAATGGATTGCTTGGACTTTCCACCAGCACCAGCTTCGGCTTCTCTGCCAGCGCCTGTTTCAGCGCCTGTTCGTCATTTTGATCGACAAACAGTACCCGGTAACAGCCGCGTTTTGCCAGGCTATCAAACAGACGATAGCTGCCGCCGTAACAGTCGTGCGGCGCAACCAGCAGATCGCCCGGCTTCAGGAACACGGTAGTCACCAGATGAATGGCAGACATGCCTGTATTGGTTAATACTGCCCCTGCGCCACCTTCCAGTTCCGCCAGCGCGCGCTGGGTAACATCACGCGTAGGATTGCCACGACGCGAGTAGTCATGCGCACGGGGTTCATTAAATCCGGTGAAATTATAGGTACTGGAAAGATGAATCGGCGGGACAACACAGCCGTACTGCTCGTCATCATTCAATCCGCTACGCACTGCGATGGTGGCCTGTTTACGCGTCATGGTGAAGGCTTCCTGGCTAATTAGGTGAAAAGTCAGGCACCAGAGTAAACATTGAAAGTATGGACGTCAATACATCTGGACATCTAAACTTCTTTGCGTATAGATTGAGCAATGCGCAAATAGCCGTTAAAATTATATGCTTTAGTGCACGCTGCAGCGGCAATATCCGTGCCACGGTATCGTCTCTACGGTAAACTACGCAGGTTTACGGTTCAAAACCGACGGTTACAGGTTTTGCACCTTTAGATTAATGACTGAGAGGATTAAAGGTATCTCATGGCTGAATGGAGCGGCGAATATATCAGCCCATACGCTGAGCACGGTAAGAAGAGTGAGCAAGTAAAGAAAATTACGGTTTCCATTCCTCTGAAGGTGTTGAAGATCCTCACCGATGAACGTACGCGTCGTCAGGTGAACAACCTGCGCCACGCAACCAACAGCGAACTGCTGTGCGAAGCGTTTCTGCATGCGTTTACCGGCCAACCGTTGCCGAACGATGACGACCTGCGCAAAGAGCGTAGCGACGAAATCCCGGAAGAGGCGAAGGTGATCATGCGTGAACTGGGTATCGACCCGGAGACGTGGGAATACTGATAAGCGGATACAAAAAAGGCACCTTGCGGTGCCTTTTTTTCGGGAAACTTATTTAGCGCCCGGGATGCTGAAACGCTTGTTGAAGCGGTCAACACGGCCACCGGTTGCAACGTCACGCTGCTTACCAGTGTAGAACGGGTGGCATTTGCCGCACACGTCCAGGTTCAGATCGTGACCCACGGTAGAGCGGATCTGGATAGAGTTACCGCAAGAGCAGTTTGCAGTAATCATTTCGTATTTCGGGTGAATATCTTTTTTCATGGGAGAACCTCAGTTAAGGCCGCGTCGCTCTTCCAGCCCTAACGCCAGACACCACGCGATGTTGAATGTAAGTTCTTTGGCGTAAAGTACACCAAAGGCGGCGAATCATACAGAATTTGACCAACGTATGCAAACTGATCCGCACGCCGCTTTCACTAATGTGTATACTAACGCGCCACTTTTCAAGTCAGGAAGATTCGATGCCCGTCGCTCACGTTGCCCTGCCCGTTCCGCTTCCCCGCACGTTTGACTATCTGCTGCCCGACAGCATGAGCGTTAAAGCGGGCTGTCGCGTGACCGTGCCCTTTGGCAAACAGCAGCGCGTAGGGATCGTCGTCTCCGTCAGCGACAAGAGCGAATTGCCGCTTAACGAACTGAAATCGGTCGTTGAGGTGCTCGACAGCGAGCCCGTTTACTCCACCAGCACCTGGCGACTGCTGCTGTGGGCGGCGGATTATTATCATCATCCGATTGGCGATGTTCTGTTCCACGCTTTACCGATTATGCTGCGCCAGGGCAAAAGCGCCAGCCACGCGCCAATGTGGTACTGGTTTGCGACCGAACAGGGCCAGGCGGTGGACATTAACAGCCTGAAGCGCTCCCAGAAGCAACAGCAGGCGCTGGCCGCCCTGCGTCAGGGGAAAATCTGGCGCCATCAGGTTGATGAGCTGGAAGTCAGCGAAACCGCGCTCCAGGCACTACGAAAAAAAGGGTTGAGCGAACTGGCAAGCGAGGCTCCGGCCCTGTATGACTGGCGGGAGCGATTTTCCGTCTCGGGCGATCGCCTGCGCCTGAACACCGAGCAGGCCACCGCCGTGGGGGCGATCCACAGTGCCTCCGGCCATTTCTCCGCCTGGCTACTGGCCGGGGTCACCGGTTCCGGCAAGACAGAAGTCTATCTCAGTGTGCTGGAAAACGTGCTCGCGCAGGGCAAACAGGCGCTGGTGATGGTGCCGGAAATTGGCCTGACGCCGCAAACCATCGCGCGCTTTCGCGAGCGGTTTAATGCGCCGGTTGAGGTGCTGCACTCTGGCCTGAATGACAGCGAACGCCTCAGCGCCTGGCTGAAAGCGAAAAACGGCGAAGCGGCGATCGTGATTGGCACCCGTTCATCACTGTTTACGCCGTTCAAAAATCTTGGCGTCATCGTCATTGATGAAGAACACGACAGCTCTTATAAGCAGCAGGAAGGCTGGCGGTATCACGCCCGCGATCTGGCCGTCTATCGCGCGCACAGCGAGCAAATCCCCATTATTCTGGGCTCTGCTACCCCGGCGCTCGAAACGCTGCATAACGTTCGCCAGCGTAAATACCATATGCTGCGCCTGACGCGTCGCGCGGGGAATGCGCGTCCGGCCATTCAACACGTGCTGGATCTGAAAGGTCAGCAGGTGCAGGCGGGGTTAGCACCTGCCCTTATCACCCGGATGCGTCAGCATTTGCAGGCGGGCAATCAGGTTATTTTGTTCCTCAACAGACGCGGCTTTGCCCCGGCATTGCTGTGTCACGACTGCGGCTGGATCGCAGAATGCCCGCGTTGCGACCACTACTACACCTTCCATCAGGCCCAGCGCCATTTGCGCTGCCACCACTGCGACAGCCAGCGCCCGGTGCCGCGTCAGTGTCCATCATGCGGGTCAACGCACATCGTGCCGGTCGGTCTGGGCACTGAACAACTGGAACAGGCCCTGGAGCCGTTCTTCCCGGATGTGCCCATTTCCCGAATCGACAGGGACACCACCAGCCGTAAAGGGGCGCTGGAACAGCAGCTGGCAGAAGTGCATCGCGGTGGCGCGCGCATCCTGATTGGCACCCAGATGCTGGCTAAAGGTCATCACTTCCCGGACGTGACGCTGGTTGCCCTGCTGGATGTCGATGGCGCACTGTTCTCTGCCGATTTCCGCTCAGCCGAGCGTTTTGCCCAGCTTTATACCCAGGTGGCCGGACGCGCGGGACGCGCCGGGAAACAGGGCGAAGTGGTACTGCAAACGCACCATCCTGAGCATCCGTTGCTGCAAACCCTGCTGCACAAAGGCTATGACGCCTTTGCCGAGCAGGCGCTGGCTGAACGCCAGACCATGCAGCTTCCCCCGTGGACCAGCCACGTGATCATCCGCGCGGAAGATCATAACAACCAGCAGGCGCCGCTTTTCCTGCAGCAGTTGAGAAACCTTCTGCAGGCCAGCCCGCTGGTTGATAATCAACTGTGGATTTTAGGGCCGGTTCCGGCGCTGGCCCCCAAGCGCGGCGGACGTTTTCGCTGGCAGATTTTGCTGCAACACCCTTCGCGCATCCGTTTACAGCACATCGTCAGCGGCACGCTGGCCTTGATCAACACCCTGCCAGAAGCGCGCAAAGTGAAGTGGATGCTTGACGTTGATCCCATCGAAGGCTGAAGCCGGATCGAAAAATTTAACGTCCCTCACACTTTTTATGAAAATTCTGTAACCGATTCCATTAACTATCTGTAAAAATGGTGGCGTCAGAAGTTCGGTGTTCAGGCGAGGAGAAGACGTTGAAGTCCAGGAAAGAGGTTGCCACGGCGACCATGAAAGACGTTGCCCAGAAAGCACAAGTCTCTACGGCAACCGTGTCCCGCGCATTAATGAACCCGGATAAAGTCTCTCAGGCGACCCGCAACCGGGTAGAACAGGCCGCGCTGGAAGTGGGGTATTTCCCACAGGCGATGGGGCGTAACGTTAAACGTAATGAGTCGCGGACCATCCTGGTGATTGTACCGGACATCTGCGATCCCTTCTTCAGCGAAATTATTCGCGGCATCGAAGTGACCGCTGCGGAGCAAGGGTATCTGGTGCTCATTGGCGACTGCGCGCACCAGAATCAGCAGGAAAAAACCTTTATCGACCTCATTATCACCAAGCAGATCGACGGCATGCTGCTGCTTGGTTCGCGCCTGCCGTTTGATGCCAGCATTGAAGAGCAGCGCAATTTACCGCCGATGGTGATGGCCAACGAGTTTGCGCCGGAGCTGGAACTGCCAACGGTGCATATTGATAACCTGACCGCCGCGTTCAACGCCGTTAACTACCTGCAGGAGCTGGGGCATAAACGGATTGGCTGCATTGCCGGCCCGGAAGAGATGCCGCTGTGTCACTATCGCCTGCAGGGCTATGTTCAGGCGCTTCGCCGAACCGGCGTGACGGTTGATCCGCACTACATTGCGCGCGGTAATTTTTCCTTCGAAGCCGGTGGTCAGGCGCTGGAAAAACTACTGGCGTTGCCTGAGCCGCCTACCGCAGTGTTCTGCCACAGCGACGTGATGGCGCTTGGGGCATTATCGTATGCGAAACGCCGCGGCCTGCGCATACCGAAAGATTTGTCGATTATCGGTTTCGATAATATTTCGCTTTCAGAATTTTGCGATCCCCCGCTCTCAACCGTTTCGCAGCCACGCTACGACATTGGCCGTGAAGCGATGCTTCTTTTGCTCGATCAGTTGCAGGGTCAAACAGTTAGCAGCGGATCGAGGTTGCTGGACTGCGAACTGATTATTCGTGGTTCTACCCAGGCATTGACTTAAAGTAAATGTCTTTAGGACACCCTTATCTGGTCAAAGCCCCGCCGCTTAAGTAACATGGCGGACTGACGAACGAATAAATACAGCGAAACGATAGTGGCACAACGAGATTATGTACGTCGCGGCCAGCCGGCACCTTCGCGACGCAAAAAGAGTAGCGCAAAGAAAAAGCAACGTAACCTGCCTGCTGTCTCGCCAGCAATGGTCGCTATTGCTGCGGCGGTACTGGTGGCCTTCATCGGCGGCCTGTACTTTATCACGCACCATAAAAAAGAAGAGGCTGAGGCCCTTCAGGGCAACAAAGTGGTTGGAAATGGTCTGCCACCGAAGCCTGAAGAGCGCTGGCGCTATATTAAAGAGCTGGAAAGCCGTCAGCCTGGCGTGCGTGCGCCGACCGAGCCATCCGCCGGTGGCGAGGTGAAAAATGCCGATCAGCTAACGGACGAACAGCGTCAGTTGCTGGCACAGATGCAGGCAGATATGCGCCAGCAGCCTACGCAGCTGAATGAAGTGCCGTGGAATGAACAAACGCCGGCGCAGCGTCAGCAAACACTGCAACTGCAGCGCCAGCGTCAGGCACAGATTCAGCAGCAACAACAGCAGCAGTGGACGCAAAACCAGCCGGTACAGCAGCCTAAAGCGCAGCCGCGCGTGACGGAACAGCCGTACCAGCAGCCGCAAACGCGAACGGCGCAGTCTCAGCCTGCTCAGCAGCCAAAGGCCCAGACGCAGAAGCAAACGGCTCAACCGTATCAGGATCTGCTGCAGACGCCTGCGCATACCACCGCGCAGCAGCCGAAAACACAGCAGGCCGCACCGGTCACCAAAGAGACCGCGGCACCGAAGCAAACGGCTGAGAAGAAAGACGAACGCCGCTGGATGGTGCAGTGCGGTTCGTTCAAAGGTGCCGAGCAGGCCGAAACGGTCCGCGCTCAGCTGGCATTTGAAGGATTTGACTCGCGCATTACCACCAATAACGGCTGGAATCGCGTGGTGATTGGCCCGGTCAAAGGCAAAGAAAATGCCGATGGCACCATTTCTCGTTTGAAAGTCGCCGGTCACACAAACTGCATCCGACTTGCTTCCGGGGGTTGAAACCCCCAAATTCCCCCCCATCTATCTTTCTATTCAGCCCTGAGCACAGGCTCAGGGCTTCTGTTTCCCGATTCTGTAACCAGGGGGTCTGCTCGTGACAACAATAGTAAGTGTACGCCGTAACGGCCACGTGGTAATCGCCGGTGATGGCCAGGCCACGCTGGGTAATACCGTAATGAAAGGCAACGTGAAAAAAGTCCGTCGTTTATACAACGACAAAGTGATCGCCGGTTTTGCAGGCGGCACGGCTGATGCTTTCACGCTGTTTGAACTGTTTGAACGTAAACTGGAAATGCACCAGGGTCATCTGGTGAAAGCCGCCGTTGAGCTGGCGAAAGACTGGCGAACCGACCGCATGCTGCGCAAACTCGAAGCGCTGCTGGCCGTGGCCGATGAAACCGCATCGCTGATCATCACCGGTAACGGTGACGTCATTCAGCCGGAAAACGACCTGATTGCCATCGGCTCTGGCGGCCCTTATGCCCAGGCTGCGGCTCGCGCACTGTTGGAGAATACCGACATGAATGCGCGTGATATCGCTGTGAAGGCGTTGGATATTGCGGGTGATATCTGCATCTATACCAACCACAACCACACCATCGAAGAATTGACCTCTAAAGCGTAAGGATCTCCCATGTCTGAAATGACCCCACGCGAAATTGTCAGCGAACTGGACAAACATATTATCGGCCAGGATAACGCCAAGCGTTCCGTGGCTATTGCTCTGCGTAACCGCTGGCGCCGCATGCAGCTCGACGAAGAGCTGCGCCATGAAGTGACGCCAAAAAACATTCTGATGATCGGCCCAACCGGTGTCGGTAAAACCGAAATCGCTCGCCGTCTGGCGAAACTGGCTAACGCGCCGTTCATCAAAGTTGAAGCCACTAAGTTCACCGAAGTGGGCTATGTAGGTAAAGAAGTTGACTCTATCATCCGCGATCTGACCGACTCGGCAATCAAGATGGTTCGCGTTCAGGCGATCGAGAAAAACCGCTATCGCGCGGAAGAGATGGCTGAAGAGCGTATTCTTGACGTGCTGATCCCGCCGGCGAAAAACAACTGGGGCCAGGCTGAACAGCAGGCTGAGCCGTCTGCGGCACGTCAGGCATTCCGCAAAAAGCTGCGCGAAGGCCAGCTGGATGACAAAGAGATTGAGATCGATCTCGCCGCCGCGCCAATGGGTGTGGAAATCATGGCACCTCCTGGCATGGAGGAGATGACCAGCCAGCTGCAGTCCATGTTCCAGAACCTGGGCGGTCAGAAACAGAAAGCGCGTAAGCTGAAAATCAAAGATGCGATGAAGCTGCTGATTGAAGAAGAAGCAGCAAAGCTGGTGAACCCGGAAGAGCTGAAGCAGGATGCGATCGACGCGGTTGAGCAGCACGGTATCGTGTTTATCGACGAAATCGATAAGATCTGTAAGCGCGGTAACGCGTCCGGCCCGGACGTCTCCCGTGAAGGCGTGCAGCGCGACCTGCTGCCGCTGGTTGAAGGCTGCACCGTCTCCACCAAGCACGGGATGGTCAAAACGGACCACATCCTGTTTATCGCATCCGGTGCGTTCCAGATTGCCAGCCCGTCTGACCTGATCCCGGAACTGCAGGGCCGTCTGCCTATCCGCGTTGAGCTGCAGGCGCTGACCACTGAAGATTTCGAACGTATCCTGACCGAGCCAAACGCGTCTGTGACCGTACAGTACAAAGCGCTGATGGCGACCGAAGGCGTGAACATTGAGTTCACCGAAGACGGTATCAAACGCATCGCCCAGGCGGCCTGGCAGGTCAACGAAACCACCGAGAACATCGGTGCGCGTCGTCTGCACACGGTGCTGGAACGCCTGATGGAAGATATCTCTTATGATGCGAGCGACCTGAACGGTCAAACCATTACTATTGACGCAGAATATGTGGGTAAACACCTGGATGCGTTAGTGGCAGATGAAGATCTGAGCCGTTTTATCCTATAATCGCGGTTACTGCATTCTCATCACATTTAATGGGGGCTAATGCCCCCATTTTTTTGGCTTAATAACTATGACTGATATCAGCCGTACTCAGGCGTGGCTCGAAAGTCTGCGCCCTAAAACCCTTCCTCTGGCCTTTGCCGCGATTATCGTCGGTACCGTCCTTGCCTGGTGGCAGGGGTATTTCAATCCGCTGGTTGCCGTGCTGGCGCTGGTCACCGCCGGTTTGTTGCAGATCCTCTCTAATCTCGCCAACGACTACGGCGATGCGGTTAAGGGTAGCGATAAGCCTGACCGTATCGGCCCTCTGCGCGGGATGCAGAAAGGGGTGATTACGCAGGCACAGATGAAGCGCGCGTTGATTATCACCGTGGTACTGATTTGTTTATCCGGCCTGGCGCTGGTGACGGTCGCCTCGAAAACCACCAGTGATTTCATTGGTTTTCTGGTGCTGGGCCTGCTCGCTATTATCGCCGCCATTACCTATACCGTCGGCACGCGCCCTTACGGTTATATCGGCCTGGGTGATATTTCCGTGCTGGTATTTTTTGGCTGGCTGAGCGTGATGGGCAGCTGGTACTTACAGGCGCATACGCTTATCCCTGCCCTGTTCCTGCCCGCCACCGCCTGCGGTCTGCTGGCAACGGCGGTACTTAATATCAACAACCTGCGCGATATCGACAGCGACCGTGAGAACGGCAAAAACACGCTGGCCTTGCGTCTGGGGCCGGTTAACGCGCGTCGCTATCATGCCTGCCTGCTGATGGGCGCCCTGCTCTGCTTCGCACTGTTCAACCTGATCTCGCTGCATAGTCTCTGGGGCTGGCTGTTTGTGCTCGCCGCGCCGCTACTGATTAAACAGGCCCGCTTTGTGATGCGTGAGCTCAGCCCGGCAGCCATGCCACCGATGCTTGAGCGCACGGTAAAAGGCGCACTGCTCACTAACCTGTTGTTCGTGATAGGGATTGTCCTGAGCCAGACGCTGAGTTAACTGACAAATATCAATTAACAATTGATGATTTTGCCAACAACGCATTTCGCACGATATACTGAACACATTCGCAGCAACAGAGCGTTAAACCTATGAAATACGATACCTCCGAGCTTTGTGACATCTACCAGGAAGATGTCAACGTCGTTGAACCGCTGTTCTCCAACTTTGGTGGACGGTCTTCGTTTGGCGGACAAATCATCACGGTGAAATGTTTCGAGGATAACGGGTTGCTGTACGATCTGCTCGAACAGAACGGTCGTGGTCGCGTGCTGCTGGTTGATGGCGGCGGCTCCGTACGTCGTGCATTGATTGACGCGGAACTGGCCGGAATTGCCGTGCAAAACGAATGGGAAGGCATTGTGGTCTACGGTTCAGTACGCCAGGTGGACGATCTTGAAGACCTCGATATCGGCATTCAGGCGATTGCCGCCATTCCGGTAGGCGCCGCAGGTGAAGGCATTGGCGAAAGCGATATCCGCGTCAATTTCGGCGGCGTGACCTTCTTCTCTGGCGACCATCTCTATGCAGATAACACCGGCATTATCCTCTCCGAAGATCCGCTGGATATTGAGTAGTAAACAGTAAGCGAGCGCCATAAAAAAACCGCCAACAGCAATGTGGCGGTTTTTTTGTCCCTCGGGATTCGCGGTCCGTTGGGAAGGCTTGCAGGCTAATACCAAGGGTCTTCATCATACTCTCGTCCAAACCTTGGGCAACCCCTCAGAAGCTTTATAAAATCCTAATTCTTTATGAATACCCTAACACCACGGTTGCTGCTTATTATGATGCAGCGTCCCTTTCCGCCATCTCGCAAATGGGCATCGGTCCAGGGAAAGATGTATTCACAACCGTAAAACAGGCTAATACCAGGGCTTGTGTCCACCGACTTATCACCGGCGGTGAACGGTGGAGCGGTTAGCTGCAGGGACCGCATAATGAAACGCTATTTATGTATCGCGTTCATTGTCGCCAGCGTACTCGTTGTGAAGAGTGATGAACCCAATGTGTTCTTTGCTTTTGCTACGACAGCGCAGGACAAGTAGCGTTAAGGCCGCCTTGGGCGGCCTTTTTTATGGTTATTACCCATTCGCGATAACCATAAAAAAGCCGGGTGGCGGCTTCGCCTTACCCGGCCTACTCAGTTCAATCCCAGGGGAATTAAACCTCTTCCATACGTCCCAGCAGTGCCTGCAGACGTTCCTGCCAGCCGTTCTGCTGTTCACGCAGCTGGTTGTTTTCGCGCTCCAGTTCCTCACGGCCGTGCTGAGCTGTCTGCACTTCTTGCGCCAGGCTGTTGTTCTTTTCTTTCAGCTCTTCAATTTCCATCTGCAGCAGCGTGATGGTGTCAATCGCCTGCTGTACTTTCGATTCCAGTTTCTCAAACACTTCTAAAGACATGATCCTACCTCTCCTGAATTGCAAGGCGACGCTTTAACGTAAACGCGCACAACATCTATGCCGATTGTATGAAGCCCCGTCGCCCCTGTCCAGCGACACACCGCGCAGATCGCGGTTTGCAACACTTTTCGGCCTCGTCCTGGTGCGTTCGCGGCAATTACCCCTAAGTTGTTAACTCATTAGTTAATGAAATGATTCAGCTCACACTCTCGCGCTGATGCAAAAATGCGCTTTATGGCGCGTAAACACTCATTTTATTGACACAGACCACACATTTTGATTTCGATATTTCTCGTTTTTGCTCGTTAACGATAAATTAACACTATGTCTACAGGACATCATGGCTGTCACGGGCGGCCATGCTAACAATAAACATCAATCTCTTCAGGATTCCGATTATGAGTCAGACATCAACCTTAAAAGGCCAGTGCATTGCCGAGTTCCTTGGTACCGGGTTGTTGATATTCTTCGGAGTGGGCTGTGTTGCTGCACTGAAAGTGGCGGGTGCCAGTTTTGGTCAGTGGGAAATCAGTATTATCTGGGGTCTGGGTGTGGCAATGGCCATCTACCTGACTGCAGGGGTTTCTGGCGCACATCTTAACCCGGCGGTGACCATCGCACTGTGGCTGTTCGCGTGCTTCGACGGACGCAAAGTTGTTCCTTTCATTATTTCTCAATTTGCTGGCGCGTTTTGCGCAGCGGCGTTAGTTTACGGGCTTTATTACAATCTTTTCATCGACTTCGAACAGACGCATCATATGGTGCGCGGCAGCGTCGAAAGTCTGGATCTGGCAGGTATCTTCTCTACATATCCAAACCCGCATATCAATTTTGTGCAGGCGTTCGCAGTTGAAATGGTGATTACCGCTATTCTGATGGGCGTTATCCTGGCGCTGACCGACGACGGAAACGGCATTCCGCGCGGTCCGCTGGCACCTCTGCTGATTGGCCTGCTGATTGCGGTGATCGGCGCATCCATGGGCCCGCTGACCGGCTTCGCGATGAACCCGGCGCGTGATATCGGACCAAAAGCGTTCGCCTTTATCGCAGGCTGGGGCGACGTGGCCTTCACCGGTGGCAAAGACATTCCTTACTTCCTGGTTCCGCTGTTTGCGCCGGTTGTCGGGGCTGCGCTGGGTGCGTTTAGCTATCGCAAATTAATTGGTCGCCACTTACCGTGCGACACCTGTGTGGACGAGGAGAAAGAGACGACTTCTACCGCACAACAAAAAGCTTCGCTGTAATCTGACTACGGGACTTACACCATGACCGAAAAAAAATATATCGTTGCGCTCGACCAGGGCACCACCAGCTCCCGCGCTGTCGTAATGGATCATGACGCGAACATTGTCAGCGTGTCACAGCGTGAATTTGAGCAAATCTATCCTCGTCCAGGCTGGGTAGAGCACGACCCGATGGAGATCTGGGCATCGCAAAGCTCCACGCTGGTCGAAGTGCTGGCGAAAGCCGATATCAGTTCTGACGAAATAGCCGCGATTGGTATTACCAACCAGCGTGAAACGACAATCGTCTGGGAACGTGAAACCGGCAAGCCAATTTATAACGCCATCGTCTGGCAGTGTCGTCGTACGTCAGAGATTTGCGAACAGCTGAAGCGCGACGGTATGGAAGAGTACGTCCGCAGCGCCACGGGCCTGGTGGTTGACCCGTATTTCTCGGGTACCAAAGTGAAGTGGATCCTTGACCACGTGGAAGGTTCACGTGAGCGTGCAAAACGCGGCGAACTGCTGTTCGGTACCGTCGATACCTGGCTTATCTGGAAGATGACCCAGGGTCGCGTCCACGTCACGGACTACACCAACGCCTCGCGCACCATGCTGTTCAACATCAACACGCTGGAGTGGGATGACAAGATGCTGGACGCGCTGGATATTCCACGCGCTATGCTGCCAGAAGTACGTAAATCTTCTGAAGTGTACGGTCAGACCAACATCGGTGGTAAAGGCGGCACGCGTATTCCTATCGCCGGTATCGCCGGTGACCAGCAGGCGGCGCTGTTCGGCCAGCTGTGCGTTAAAGAAGGGATGGCGAAAAACACCTACGGTACCGGCTGCTTTATGCTGATGAACACCGGCGAGAAAGCGGTGAAATCAGAAAACGGTCTGCTGACCACCATCGCCTGCGGCCCACGCGGTGAAGTGAACTATGCGCTGGAAGGTGCGGTGTTCATGGCGGGTGCATCCATCCAGTGGCTGCGCGACGAGATGAAGCTTATCAGCGATGCGTTCGACTCCGAGTACTTCGCCACCAAAGTGAAGGATACCAACGGCGTGTACGTGGTACCTGCGTTTACCGGTCTGGGCGCACCGTACTGGGATCCGTATGCACGCGGCGCGATTTTCGGCCTGACGCGTGGCGTGAATTCTAACCACATTATTCGCGCCACCCTGGAATCTATCGCTTACCAGACGCGCGACGTACTGGAAGCGATGCAGGCTGACTCCGGCATCCGTCTGCACGCTCTGCGCGTGGATGGCGGTGCAGTCGCGAACAACTTCCTGATGCAGTTCCAGTCTGACATTCTGGGCACCCGCGTGGAACGCCCGGAAGTGCGCGAAGTGACCGCGCTGGGTGCGGCGTACCTTGCGGGTCTGGCGGTCGGCTTCTGGCAGAATCTGGACGAGCTGCAGGAAAAAGCGGTTATCGAACGTGAATTCCGCCCTGGCATCGAAACCACCGAGCGTAACTACCGCTACAGCGGCTGGAAGAAAGCGGTGAAACGCGCCCTGGCGTGGGAAGAGCACGACGAATAATACACAGTTCACCCCCTCACCCCGACCCTCTCCCCAAAGGGGAGAGGGTTAGGGTGAGGGGCCATTCAGACCGCACCATCCCCACTCTATGATAAACTTCGTGCAATTCCTTTTGATTGCACGAGTACCTCATGAAACGTGAACTTGCTATCGAGTTTTCCCGCGTTACCGAAGCCGCTGCCCTGGCAGGCTATAAATGGCTTGGCCGTGGCGACAAAAATACCGCCGACGGTGCGGCTGTCCATGCCATGCGCATTGTCCTCAATCAGGTCAATATTGACGGCACAATTGTGATCGGCGAAGGCGAGATCGACGAAGCGCCAATGCTCTACATCGGTGAAAAAGTGGGTACCGGCAAGGGCGATGCCGTGGATATCGCCGTCGACCCGATCGAAGGCACACGCATGACGGCGATGGGTCAGGCCAACGCGCTGGCCGTGCTGGCCGTGGGTGATAAAGGCTGCTTCCTCAACGCACCGGATATGTACATGGAAAAGCTGATTGTCGGTCCAGGCGCGAAAGGCGCCATCGACCTCAGCCTGCCGCTGGAAGAGAACCTGCGTAATGTCGCCAGCGCGCTGAACAAGCCGCTGAGCGAACTCACCGTCACCATTCTGGCGAAACCGCGTCACGACGCTACCATCGCGCAGATGCAAAAGCTGGGCGTACGCGTGTTTGCCATCCCGGATGGCGACGTGGCGGCCTCCATTCTGACCTGCATGCCAGACAGTGAAGTGGATGTCCTGTACGGTATTGGCGGCGCGCCGGAAGGCGTGGTCTCTGCTGCGGTGATCCGCGCGCTGGATGGCGACATGCAGGCCCGCCTGTTGCCCCGTCATGAGGTCAAAGGCGACAACGAAGAGAATCGCCGCATTGGCGAAGATGAGCTAGCGCGCTGTGAGGCAATGGGTATCGAAGCCAATAAAGTCCTCGCACTTCACGAAATGGCCCGCAGCGACAACGTTGTTTTCTCCGCGACCGGCATCACCAAAGGCGATCTGCTGGATGGCATCACCCGCAAAGGCAACATGGCGACCACGGAGACGCTGCTGATCCGCGGTAAATCGCGCACCATTCGTCGCATTCAGTCAATTCACTATCTCGACCGTAAAGACCCGGACGTACAGACGCACATTCTGTAAAACCGTTTGATCGATAGAGCTTTCCGGCCCGAATGGGCTGGATATCTTCATCACAAATACGGAAGATAGATCCGAGAAACAGCACAGGAGAAGATCATGGCGGACTGGGTAACAGGTAAAGTCACTAAGATAAAATTCTGGACCGATGCGCTATTTAGTCTCACCGTGCACGCCCCCATCCATCCGTTTACGGCCGGACAGTTTGCCAAACTGGGGCTGGATATCGACGGCGAACGCGTGCAGCGCGCTTACTCGTACGTCAACGCGCCCGATAATCCGGATCTCGAGTTCTATCTGGTTACCGTCCCGGACGGCAAACTCAGCCCGCGCCTGGCGGCGCTTAAACCCGGTGATGATGTCCAGATTGTGAGTGACGCAGCAGGTTTCTTCGTGCTGGACGAAATTCCGGACTGCGAAACCCTGTGGATGCTGGCAACCGGCACGGCCATCGGCCCCTATCTCTCCATTCTGCAGTACGGCAAAGACCTGGAGCGGTTTAAAAACATCGTGCTGGTGCATGCCGCGCGTTACGCCGCAGACTTAAGCTATCTGCCGCAGATGCAGGAGCTGGAGCGGCAGTATGCCGGAAAGCTGAAAATCCAGACCGTGGTGAGCCGGGAAACGGCAGCAGGTTCGCTGACCGGCCGCGTGCCGGCATTAATTGAGAGTGGAGCCCTGGAAGAAGCCGTTGGCTTGCCGATGCGTGCCGAAACCAGCCACGTGATGCTGTGTGGTAACCCGCAGATGGTACGGGACACTCAGCAGCTTCTGAAAGATACCCGGCAGATGACGAAACACCTTCGCCGCCGACCGGGTCATATGACCGCCGAACACTACTGGTGATCAGCGGTATTTCACCTCAAGAGTGTCTTTACCGTATTTGTTTTCGCTCTGGGTGCCGATGAACGCACCCAGATCGATAACCATCATCACAAAGATAATGGTCGGTAGCAGTCTGCCCACCACCCAGGGGAGGATGGACGGAAGTATTGACCAGTTCCCGGCGACCAGCATCCACGCCAGAATAATCAGAAAAGCCCATGCACCGGAACGACCGCGATCGTGCAGGCGTTTCACCACCACGGCCGCGGTTGGCCACAGTAAACAAACCAGCGCAAACGCCGCGGTTTGCGTGCTCAGCCATGCGTTATAGGCCACAAAAAACAGAAGCAGCATGGCGATAATCCACGTCGCCATCCAGATCCAGAAATCACGGCGTCCAATACGCCCTTTGAATGAAAACAACCACTGCTGTATGGTCATGTAAGGTTCCTTATTATCATATCGTGCGCATTTTACCCTGGAGTTGTGACCTTTTGACAAGCCGACCAGATATCGATTTAATCATGAGCACTTACGGCCAGGGACAATGTTGATGAAAAATTCGGCACACCTTCTTTTCCTGTGTTTCGCGATGCTGAGCGCCGGTCTCCCCCTGCACGCCGCCGAACCCCCTGCTCCGACAACCGCGCCCTACCTTCTGGCGGGTGCGCCATCGTTCGATCAGTCCATCAGTCAGTTTCGTGAAACGTTTAACAAAACCAATCCAACGCTGCCGCTGGATGAATTTCGCGCCATTGATGGCGCACGCGATACTCCAAACCTGACCCGTGCCGCCAGCAAGATTAACGAAAACTTGTACGCTTCCACTGCGCTGGAGCGCGGTACGCTAAAAATCAAAAGTATGCAGATCACCTGGCTGCCGATTCAGGGGCCAGAGCAGAAAGCCGCGAAGGCGAAGGCGCTGGAGTACATGAGCGCGGTGCTGCAGGCATTTACGCCCGCACTGACAAAAAAACAGAGCCAACAAAAGCTGCAAAAACTGCTGGTTACGGGTAAAAACAAGCGCTATTACACCGAAACCGAAGGCGCGGTGCGCTATGTGGTGGCGGATAACGGCGAAAAAGGCCTGACCTTCGCTGTTGAACCGATTAAGCTGGCACTATCTGACACACTCGGAGGGGCGAATTAATGACAAAAAGCAAAGCCTTTCGAGGGAAAATCTCTATACTGATTCACAGACCATGCTGCCCGTCAGGGTGGCCATATTCCTTAATTCGCTTATTTAGCGTGGAGAATTGAAATGCGACATCCTTTAGTGATGGGTAACTGGAAACTGAACGGCAGCCGCCACATGGTAAACGAACTGGTTGCGAACCTGCGTAAAGAGCTGGCTGGCGTGACTGGCTGCGCGGTTGCTATCGCTCCGCCGGATATGTACCTGGATCTGGCTAAACGTGCCGCTGACGGCAGCCACATCATTCTGGGCGCACAGAACGTTGACGTTAACCTGTCTGGCGCATTCACCGGTGAAACCTCCGCTGAAATGCTGAAAGATATCGGCGCCAAATACATCATCATCGGCCACTCTGAGCGTCGCACCTACCACAAAGAATCCGACGAGTTCATCGCGAAGAAATTTGCGGTGCTGAAAGAGCAGGGTCTGATCCCGGTTCTGTGCATCGGTGAAACCGAAGCAGAAAACGAAGCAGGCAAAACGGAAGAAGTGTGCGCACGTCAGATCGACGCTGTGCTGAAGACGCAGGGCGCGGCAGCATTCGAAGGCGCGGTTATCGCTTACGAGCCAGTCTGGGCGATCGGTACCGGCAAATCTGCAACCCCAGCGCAGGCTCAGGCGGTTCACAAATTCATCCGTGACCACATTGCTAAAGCCGACGCGAAAGTGGCAGAGCAGGTCATCATCCAGTACGGCGGTTCCGTAAATGCCTCTAACGCGGCAGAACTGTTCACCCAGCCAGACATCGATGGCGCGCTGGTTGGCGGTGCATCCCTGAAAGCTGACGCTTTCGCGGTAATCGTTAAAGCGGCAGAAGCGGCTAAGCAGGCGTAATGCTGTTGTGGCGGGTGGCGCTTGCGCTTACCCGCCCTACAAAATCGCTACAAACGACCTAAAACGCTAAACCACAGATAATCCAGCGGCAGCAGCACCAGATACGTGGCAATTGCCAGCGCCAGACAGAGCACCATCCCCGCCCTTGCAGGCACCTTTCCTAAGCCCATCGCCACCACTATCGGCGACGCCTGATACGGCAGCAGCGGCGTGGAATAGCCCAGCACCTGAATCATGATGACAGACAATAGCGGAAAGCCCGTCGCCTCTGAAAAATTCTGCGCCAGCGTGGTATAGAGCGCCGGAACACCGTTAGCCGTCATAATAAAGTTCAGTGCCGTGGTGATCCCGGTCAGCGCCAGGAAACTGGTGAACGGTCTGTCGGCGTCCAGCGGCATTATCTTCAGTAACGCCTCCCCCACCGCCGGACCGATACCGGTTTGCGTCACCACAATGGCCAAACCGAGGATGCCTGCCACATAAATACAGGTGCGCATATTCACCCCCGCCGAGAACTTTTCTCCGGTAATAAAACCTACGCGTGGCAGCATCACAATGACCGATGCCGCAAGTCCGGTCCATGCCGGCCCCACACCGTGCCAGCTCTCCGTCACCCACATTCCCAATACCACCGCCAGCAGCCAGGCAAGGCGTTTTTCATCTCGCCCCATCGGTTCAGCGGGTGCCAGATCCCTGGGCGGCTTCGGGCTGCCGGGGAATAACCAGCAGATTAAACCAATCAGAATCAACCCTTTGAGAATACCGAGCACGGGCGTGTGCAGCAGCAGATAAGGCACGTAGTTCAGATGAATGCCGTATGAGCCCTCTGCCGCGCCGCTCATCACCAGATTGGGAACGTTGGCAGGCAGGATGGTGGCCGAAAGCTGGAAGGTGCCGAAACCAACGGCCAGCGCCAGGCCAAACCAGGCGCGCGACCCGTCGGCAATACCGGCACGTTTTGCCATCGCGGCCACGATGGGCATCAGCAGCGCGATACGCCCCATGTTCGACGGCATCACAAACGCCAGGGCATAACTCAGCAGAACCACGCTGGCCACCATTAGCACCCAGGAGTCAGTAAGCCGGGCGGAGAGCGCCCGCGCGGCCCTGTCAGCCAGACCGGTTTTCCGGATTGCCACGCCAAGCACAAAGCCGCTGAACACCAGCCAGAAGGCAGACGAGGCAAAGCCGCCAAAAATGACCTCCGGCGGGGCAATTCTGGCGGTCATCGCTGCCGTGAAGAACAGCAGCGCGGTAATGAATTCCGGCAATAGCGACGTCGCCCATAACACAATGGTGACGCCGACGATCGCTGAGGGCACAAACAGAGGGTGGGTTAACCAGAGCGACATGCCTGTCTCCTGTCGTTTTTTTCAGCAAGTCTACGGCGACAGGCAGGACGAGTAAACGCTATTTATGGTGGGGTCACTTCAGGATATCGCATTGATGATTCTGCAATTCCTCAGCCGACGCGCGGTTAAGCATCAGCAGATTACGTTCGGTTGCCAGCAACACAAACGAGCCATCAGACTGCTGGGCCATCGCCAGCGCGAAGCGCCCCATATGGTCACGCGCTTCCGGCAGCTCTTCCGCCAGCATCATAAACGGACTCCGCTGCACCAGCTCGTTCTCCGTCACCCGGCGGGCGAGATATTCATGTCCTTCCAGTCCACCGGGAAGGGGCAGCCATTGGGTGCTGATTTGCCCCTGCGCGGCATTGAGCTTCTCGCGCACGTCCGGGCGCAGGCAGGAGATGTGGATATGGAAATGATTCTGCGTGCGGCCCGTGGGTGAGTTGATGGTCAATGAAATGGCGCTGTCCGGCACCTCAGATCCGTGCTTCATGCTCATAAAGCTACGGGCCTGCCATGCCAGCCAGAAGAAGTTCGGTGTTTGAGGCTTTGTCAGAAGCGGGCTTTCGGTGCCGTTGATGCGGTAGGTGGGCATCAATAAGTATTGCAGCGGACCGTTGCGATCCTTGAACACCACATAGCCCGCGTCAGGTTTCACCTGTGCACACGGCGCCGGATTGCGGTGCTGGATCTGATTCGGCACACACTGGTCCAGCACGATGTGACGCAACGCATTCGGATTACCTGCTTTCATCCAGTACACGCCACCCGCGGCAAGGGCGATAACAATCAGAATCAGTAAGATAATTTTTTTCACAATGCGTTCCCTGTTTTCAGTAGAGGCCAAAGAGTAACGCAAAATGATGACCAAATAAAAAACCCGGCGGATTTCTCACACCGGGTCACCGTGTCGTTCGTTACAAAAGCCTAGCGTTTGCTGATCTGATCGAATGTACCGCCGTTAGAGAAGTGGTCTTTCTGGGCTTTTGTCCAGCCGCCAAACTCATCATCAATGGTGAAGAGCTTCAGTTTGGGGAAAACGCTGTCGTATTTCTTCGCAACCGCCGGATCGCGTGGGCGATAGAAGTTCTTCGCCGCAATTTCCTGGCCTTCTGGCGAATAGAGATACTTCAGGTAGGCTTCCGCCACCGCTTTGGTCCCTTTCTTATCGACCACTTTATCCACCACAGAAACGGTCGGCTCGGCAAGGATAGATTCGCTCGGGGTTACGATCTCGAATTTGTCTTTACCCAGCTCGTTGGTCGCCAGCAGGGCTTCGTTTTCCCAGGCAATCAGCACATCGCCAATGCCGCGCTCTACGAAGGTGTTGGTGGCGCCACGCGCGCCGGAGTCGAGCACTTCAACGTTTTTATACAGCGCTTTGACGAACTCCTGAGCCTTGGCCTGATCGCCATTGTTGTGATGCAGGGCATAGCCCCAGGCTGCCAGGTAATTCCAGCGTGCGCCGCCGGAGCTTTTCGGGTTCGGCGTGATGACCGATACGCCAGGTTTAACCAGGTCGTTCCAGTCATGGATCTGTTTCGGGTTGCCTTTACGCACCAGGAAAACGATGGTCGAAGTATATGGCGCGGAGTTATCCGGCAGGCGTTTGATCCAGTTTTTGTCGATGCGGCCACGTTCGGCAATTGCGTCCACATCGTAGGCCAGCGCCAGAGTCACCACATCCGCTTCAATGCCGTTGATGACGGAGGTCGCCTGCTTACCAGAGCCGCCATGAGACTGGCGAACCACCACGTTGTCGCCCGTTTCCTGTTTCCAGTGTGCCGCAAAGGCTTTGTTGTACTGCTCGTACAGCTCACGCGTCGGGTCGTATGACACGTTCAGTAACTGGATGTCCTTAGCCAGAACGCTGGTCGATGCCAGCAATAATGTTAAACCCACGCCCCATTTATTCATCGCCCAGATCTCATGTGTAGTGTTTTGATGAATGCAGCGTGCCAGAAACGGAATTGATGATTAAAGAATAAAAAAAGATTGGCTATAACTTTGAGGAATAAAAAAGTGGATGAGTGGCCTGATGCCCTCACCCCAACCCTCTCCCACGGGAGAGGGCGCAACCATAAAAAACGGTAACCCTGGGGTTACCGTTTTGCATTTACCTTGCCGCCACCCGGCACAATACAAACACCGATCAGTACAGTTTTTTCGCGCAGTCCAGCCAGTCACCTTTGAACGGACGCTTCATGTTTTCGATGGCGTCGATGATGTCATGGTGAACCAGTTTTTCGTTCTGAATACCGACGCAACGACCGCCGTGACCCTGCAGCAGCAGTTCAATGGCGTACGCACCCATGCGGGAAGCCAGGATACGGTCGTATGGACCCGGGGAACCACCACGCTGGATGTGACCCAGAACGGTCGCGCGGGTTTCGCGTTTGGTTTCTGCTTCGATGTACTTCGCCAGCTCATCAACGTCACAGATATGCTCGGTGATCGCGACGATGGCGTGTTTCTTACCTTTGGCGATACCGGCTTTGATTTCTGCAACCAGATCTTCACGGCTGAATTCCACTTCCGGAACCACGACGAACTCACAACCGCCCGCGATAGCCGCAGCCAGGGTCAGGTCACCACAGTAACGGCCCATAACTTCAACGATGGAGATACGCTGGTGAGAAGAAGAGGTGTCACGCAGACGGTCAATCGCTTCCACAACGGTACCCAAGGCGGTGAAGTAACCGATGGTGTAGTCAGTACCCTTGATGTCGTTGTCGATGGTGCCAGGCAGACCGATGCACGGGAAGCCCATTTCAGTCAGACGTTTTGCACCCATGTACGAACCATCACCACCGATAACAACCAGTGCGTCGAGGCCGCGTTTTTTCATGTTCTCGATAGCCACTTCACGCACGTGTTCGTCGCGGAATTCCGGGAAGCGCGCAGAACCGAGGAAAGTACCACCGCGGTTGATCATGTCAGATACGCTGTAACGGTCGAGCTGAACCATACGGTCTTCATACAGACCCAGATAACCATCATAGATACCAAAAACTTCCAGACCTTCCGTCAGCGCTGCACGAACAACCCCACGAATTGCCGCGTTCATGCCCGGCGCATCACCGCCGCTTGTCAACACACCGATTTTCTTAATCATGACTACCTCTGAACTTAGGAATGCAAAATTGAAATCTGTTGCCGGAAGAAACTTGTCGACCAACGAATACTGCAAATAGTATATCAACCACTTCCAGCTGAATTGATTCAGGTCAGACCAAATGGCGGTAATTTATACACAAAATGCTGGCCTGGCTCACTTTTTTACAACGAATTACGAAAGCCCAACATAACCGGGTACAACCGAGCAGGGATCCTGGTGAATAATGACGTCTGACCCAGGAAAACGCTGCAAAATCGCCTGCTCCACCTGCTCAGCAATAACGTGAGCCTGAACCAATGGCAGGTTGTCTTCCATTTCTATGTGAATCTGAATAAAGCGGGTCGGCCCTGACTGCCGCGTACGAAGATCGTGAGCACCACTGACACCCGGCCAGGAGGTCACGATAGTATAAATTTCATCGCGTTCTGCGTCGGGGAGCGCACGGTCAAGAAGCGATTGCACCGCGTCATACCCCATCCGCAAAGCGCTGTATAAAATATAGATGCCAATCCCTAACGCAAATAACGCATCGGCCCGATGCCAGCCATACCAGGCCAGACCGAGCGCAATAAGAATAGCGCCATTCATCATAACATCAGACTGATAATGAAGCATATCCGCCCGTACAGCCTGACTTTGCGTTTTTCGAACCACCCAGCGCTGGAACGTTACAAGAACAAGGGTGCATATAAGTGCAGCCACAGTCACCACCACGCCCACGCCGGGATCGTTCATGGGTGATGGCGAAACAAGATGCTGAATGCCGGTTAAAAACAGAAACAGCGCAGAGCCGGAAATAAACATACTTTGCGCCAGCGCCGCCAGCGATTCGGCTTTGCCGTGCCCGAAGGTGTGCTCTTCATCCGCCGGTTGCAGCGAGTAACGCACCACCAGCAGGTTGGTCAGCGAGGCGGCAATATCCATCAACGAGTCCACCAGCGCCGCCAGAATACTGACTGAGCCCGTGTACCACCACGCGAATATTTTGATGACCAGTAAGCTTGAGGCCACGACCGTCGCGGCAATGGCGGCCCGGCTGACCAGTCTTCCATAGGATTGATTCATAAATACTCCTGTCATGCCATGCCGCTAGTATAACGGAAGGTTACGGAGTCAAAGGATGAATAAACGGTTAACACATCAGAATGAAGGGCAAAAAAAACCCCCACATCATGTGGGGGAAGACAGGGATGGTGTCTATGGCAAGGAAAACAGGGTTTACTGGTTACTACGGGTACTGCTATTGCTACTGAAAAGCGTCGTTTCTGAGCTTCGCTGCATCCGTGCAACCTTACGCAATTGGTCCATACGTTGCTGATGTTTCTGGTTCAAAACCGCTTGCTGCTCGGGCGACAACAGGTGGAACATCTGGTTGCGAACCTTCGCCATCTCTACCTGGCGGGCAACCTGCTCCTGTGCCATTTTTTCTGCCTGAGCACGTACAGCGTTTTCGTCAAAATTTTCTGCGGTGACAAGGCGATGCATTGTCTCCATTTCGCTAACATTAACAGGGGGCTGATCGTGTCGTGCCCTCTGCATCAGATCTCGCATCTGTTGACGCTGATGTTCGGTTAAACTTATGCCGTCAAACATATGGCTTTGGCTGCTGTGCTGCGCGATGCCCTCTTGTGAGGACGCGTTATCGCCGATGATAGCTACAGCGGCCTGGCTAAACGCACTGAACGCCAGCGTTGAGGCCATGACGGCAGCGGTAACTTTGCGCATCACTTGCTCCCAAAATCTTTCATGTCGCGATTCAACGAGAGACAGTCTACGATTCAGGCTGCAAACATGCGTCAGGGGGTGTAAAACAACGTAAAGTCATGGATTAGATAGCCTTGATGTCGTAATTTCTGCCTCGGAGGTATTTAAACAATGAATAAAATCCTGTTAGTTGATGATGACCGAGAGCTCACATCTCTTTTAAAGGAGTTGCTCGACATGGAAGGTTTCAACGTTCTGGTCGCCCATGATGGCGAGCAGGCGCTGAGTCTCCTTGACGACAGCATCGATCTACTTTTGCTCGACGTCATGATGCCGAAGAAAAACGGCATTGATACGCTGAAAGAGCTTCGCCAGACACACCAGACCCCCGTTATCATGCTGACCGCACGCGGCAGCGAACTAGACCGTGTACTCGGCCTTGAGCTGGGTGCAGATGACTATCTACCGAAGCCGTTCAACGACCGCGAACTGGTTGCCCGTATTCGCGCTATCCTGCGTCGTTCCCACTGGAGCGAACAGCAGCAGAATACTGACAACAGTTCACCGACGCTGGAAGTGGACTCCCTGAGCCTCAATCCGGGTCGTCAGGAAGCAAGCTTTGACGGTGAAACGCTGGAGCTGACCGGTACCGAGTTCACGCTGCTGTATCTGCTGGCGCAGCACCTCGGCCAGGTGGTATCGCGTGAACACTTAAGCCAGGAAGTGCTGGGTAAACGCCTCACGCCGTTTGACCGCGCCATCGATATGCATATCTCGAACCTGCGCCGCAAACTGCCGGAGCGTAAAGACGGTCATCCGTGGTTTAAAACCCTGCGTGGTCGCGGCTATCTGATGGTTTCCGCTTCATGATAGGAAGCTTAACCGCCCGCATCTTCGCCATCTTCTGGCTGACGCTGGCACTGGTTTTAATGCTGGTTTTGATGTTGCCAAAACTCGACTCACGCCAGATGACGGAGCTTCTCGACAGCGAGCAACGTCAGGGCGTGATGATCGAGCAGCACGTAGAAGCCGAGCTGGCAAACGATCCGCCAAACGATTTGATGTGGTGGCGCAGGCTGTTTCGCGCTATCGACAAATGGGCACCTCCCGGACAACGCCTGCTGCTGGTGACCAGCGAAGGCCGCGTGATTGGCGCGGATCGCAATGAAATGCAGATCATCCGCAACTTTATTGGCCAGGCGGATAACGCCGATCATCCGCAGAAGAAAAAATATGGTCGGGTTGAGATGGTGGGCCCTTTCTCAGTCAGGGATGGGGAAGATAACTACCAGCTTTATTTGATTCGCCCGGCGAGCAATTCCCAGTCCGATTTTATCAACCTGCTGTTTGACCGTCCGCTTCTGCTGCTGATTGTGACGATGCTGGTCAGTTCTCCACTGCTGTTATGGCTGGCGTGGAGCCTGGCAAAACCGGCGCGTAAGCTGAAAAACGCCGCCGACGAAGTGGCGCAGGGTAACCTGCGACAGCACCCTGAGCTGGAAGCCGGACCGCAGGAGTTTCTTGCCGCCGGGGCCAGTTTTAACCAGATGATCACCGCTCTTGAGCGCATGATGACCACGCAGCAGCGGCTGCTGTCGGATATCTCGCACGAACTGCGTACGCCGCTCACGCGACTCCAGCTGGGCACCGCACTGCTGCGTCGCCGCAGCGGTGAGAGCAAAGAGCTGGAACGTATCGAAACCGAAGCCCAGCGTCTGGACAGCATGATCAACGATCTGCTGGTGATGTCGCGCAATCAGCAGAAAAACGCGCTGGTGAGCGAAACGGTGAAAGCCAATCAGCTGTGGCATGAAGTGTTAGACAACGCGGCGTTCGAAGCGGAACAGATGGGTAAATCGTTCACCGTCAACTTCCCGCCGGGGCCATGGCCGCTGTACGGTAACCCCAACACGCTGGAGAGCGCGCTGGAGAATATCGTGCGTAACGCCCTGCGCTACTCGCATACGAAGATTGAGGTGGCCTTCTCGGTGGATAAAGACGGTATCACCATCATTGTGGATGACGATGGTCCAGGCGTAAGCCCGGAAGATCGCGAGCAGATTTTCCGTCCGTTCTACCGCACCGACGAGGCGCGGGACCGTGAATCTGGCGGTACCGGGCTGGGTCTGGCGATTGTTGAAACCGCTATGCAGCAGCATCGCGGCTGGGTGAAAGCCGACGACAGTCCGTTGGGCGGGCTGCGGTTAACGCTGTGGCTACCGTTGTATAAGCGCGCGTAATCCCCTCACCCTAACCCTCTCCCCAAAGGGGAGAGGGGACTGCTCGGTGCGGTTTTTTCACTCTCGCCCCTTTGGGGAGAGGGCCGGGGTGAGGGGCACTATTTCCCCCACAATCTCCGCGAATTATCCTCAATCTGCCGACTAGTGCGGCGTTTCTGCATCGTTCTTGTCCAGCTGGTGGATAACCCTGCCGCCGACAGAAGGCGATGATACTGCTCGTCATCAAACGGCATATGCCAGGCAATGGCACAGGCGTCATACACCGACACATCGCTCAGGCGCGACACCAGCTCCAGCGGCGCATCCGCAGACACCTGCCCCGCCAGCACCACCCGGTACAACCAGCCGGTTTTACCCGCACTCTGCAGCCGTGCGGACATGTCGTTAATGCCAAAATGGAAGTTAAGCTTGAAGCATGGCGAGCGCGGTTGCGTTACCTGAATCAGGGCATCACCCCAGCGGAAAATATCACCAATGAAGACGTTCTTCTCCGTCAGCCCTTCGGTGGAGAGATTCTCACCGAACGCGGGGGCGACGAACAGGTCCGCCTGTTCAGGGAATTCGGTTATCCAGTATTGATAATGCTCGCGCGGATAGTGGCACAGCGCGCGTTCGGGCCCGCCGTGGATTTTCTTCTCGGCCTGCTCGTCGCCCGCAAGCCCGAGTTCGGTTAACGTCAGCTCTCCGTCGACCTGCACTTTGGCGATGGCGCTCGGGCGGCTGCCGTCGTATTCCCTTACCTTGCCTGTAAACACATTCACCGGGTAATGCATCTCTACTCCTTCAGATACAAAAAAAGCGAGTCAACAGACTCGCTTCTCACAGGCGTCAATGCAACCTTATTTTTTCGCGGCGAAACGCGCTGCAGCTTCGTCCCAGTTCACCACATCCCAGAAGGCTTTGATGTAGTCCGGGCGACGGTTCTGGAACTTCAGGTAGTAAGCGTGTTCCCACACGTCCAGACCCAGAATTGGGAAACCAGATGCGCCAGAGATCGCTTCACCCATCAGCGGGGAGTCCTGGTTTGCGGTAGAAACGACCGCCAGTTTGTCACCTTTCAGAACCAGCCACGCCCAGCCGGAGCCGAAACGGGTTGCAGCCGCTTTTTCGAATTCCGCTTTGAAGTTATCAACAGAACCGAAGTCGCGCTCGATAGCCGCTTTCAGGTCGCCCTGCAGGGTGGTTCCGGTTTTGAGACCTTTCCAGAACAGGCTGTGGTTAGCGTGGCCGCCCGCGTTGTTACGCAGTACGGTTTTCTTGTCCGCTGGCAGCTGATCCAGTTTAGTGATCAGCTCTTCAACAGGCAGGTTAGCGAACTCTGGCAGGCTTTCCAGCGCAGCATTCGCGTTGTTCACATAGGTCTGGTGGTGTTTAGTGTGATGGATTTCCATCGTCTGCTTGTCGAAATGCGGTTCCAGTGCGTCATAGGCATACGGCAGGGATGGCAGTGTATAACTCATAATCCTCTCCATTAGTGTCGGGCGGCACAGCTGTTAATGCCGCGTAAGCAGTTGGTTCATTATAGTTAATTAAATGATATTGAAAATGATTATCAATGCCGTAGTTTTTATAAGGTTATTTGGGTTTTGCCAAATGACAAAATTGTGAGTCTGCTCACCCGGTTAACGTGCTGATTGCCATCCAGAACCAAATTGCGGCAACCTTCTGAAGGTTCCTGAACCGCCTAATTTTTACACTCATCAAGTCGGGGGGAAGCCACCGGCTATAAAAACGATGAGGACGTAAAAAATGAATCATGCGATTACGATGGGTATCTTCTGGCATTTGATAGGCGCAGCCAGTGCAGCCTGTTTCTATGCCCCGTTCAAAAAGGTGAAAGGGTGGTCGTGGGAAACCATGTGGTCGGTTGGCGGTACCGTCTCCTGGCTGATTTTGCCGTGGACCATTAGCGCCATGCTGCTCCCGGATTTCTGGGGCTACTTCACCTCCTTCAGTGCCTCCACCCTGCTGCCGGTGTTTCTGTTCGGTGCGATGTGGGGCATCGGCAACATCAACTATGGCCTGACCATGCGCTACCTCGGGATGTCGATGGGTATCGGCATCGCAATTGGCATTACACTGATCGTCGGCACGCTGATGACGCCCATTCTTAACGGCAATGTCGATGTGTTGCTCAACACCAAAGGCGGGCAGATGACGCTGATGGGCGTGCTTGTCGCGGTGATCGGCGTGGGTATCGTCACCCGTGCGGGTCAGCTGAAAGAGCGCAAGATGGGCATCAAAGCCGAGGACTTTAACCTGAAGAAAGGGCTGCTGCTGGCAGTGATGTGCGGCATCTTCTCGGCGGGCATGTCGTTCGCCATGAACGCCGCAAAACCTATGCACGAAGCGGCCGCCGCGCTGGGCGTCGACCCGTTGTACGTGGCGCTGCCAAGCTACGTGGTGATCATGGGCGGCGGCGCGCTGGTAAACCTCGGCTTCTGCTTCATTCGTCTGGCAAAAGTGAAGGATCTGTCGGTAAAAGCCGATTTCTCACTGGCAAAATCCTTAATCCTCACCAATGTACTGCTGTCGATGCTGGGCGGCCTCATGTGGTATCTGCAGTTCTTTTTCTACGCCTGGGGTCACGCCAGCATTCCACCGCAGTACGACTACATAAGCTGGATGCTGCACATGAGCTTCTACGTACTGTGCGGCGGACTGGTTGGGCTGGTACTGAAGGAGTGGAATAACGCCGGGCGTCGTCCGGTGGGCGTCCTGAGCCTGGGCTGCGTGGTGATCATCATTGCCGCTAACATTGTCGGCCTCGGCATGGCGAACTGATTACGCTGCCTTTCGACTGCGATGACGCCACTGAACCGGCGTCATCCCCACCTCGCGGTTAAACACCACCGAAAAGTAATTACTGTCCTCAAACCCGCAGCGCATCGCCACCTCACTGACCATCAGCTCCGTATGCTGCAACAGATACTGGGCGTGGCAGATGCGCAGCTGGCGCAGGTAGTGATTCACCGTCATCCCCGTCTGGGTGCGGAACTGCTGGCGCAGCGCGCGCTCGCTGCACTGCTCCTGCTCGCAGAATTTTTCCAGCACAAAACTTTTGTTCAGGCTGCCCGCAAGCCGGGCGATCAGCTTGTCCAGCAGCGCTTCCTGAACGGTCGCGGAGGGGTTATCGGTAGCGTAACGATGGCGTTTGAGGGTCATGACCAGCTGGGCGAACAGCAGTTCCGCCATCGGGTTTGCCACCGGATCGTGCTTCTGGCTCTCCTGCTCCAGCTGGGAGATCGTCTGGCGCACCTGTGCCATGCCGCTGCTGCTCAAGCGCCAGTGGGGTTCGCCTCTGGCATTGAGAAAACCGGGGATATGGGCCGCCCAGTCGACGTTCAGTTTGAGCCTGTCCGGGCAGTAGATCACGTTCTGCAACACCAGATCGTTAACCGAGGCGTAGGCGTGTTTGTCTTCGGCGCGAATGTAAAACAGATCGCCACGCGTAATGCGGTAGGGCCTGTCATTGAGGATGTGTAAGCCGTTGCCGCGCCACACTAGCACCAGCTCACAAAATTCGTGGGTATGCTCGGCAAAGACATTTTGCGGGTAGCGGTCGGCCACCGCGACGGCCTGACTCGCGGAGGCAAAAAAATCATCTTTGCGAAGAATTAACTGAGCGGCCACACCACAACCTCTACGGTGAATAACCGGACATTATTAGCCTTTTTGCGGCAATAAAACGGTGATTGCCTTCGCGTTACTGGAGTGAAGCATCCTTCCCCTGACGGATATCGCGCGGCGACCAGCTAAACTCGCGGCGAAAAAGGGTCGAAAAGTGATTACTGTCGCCGAAACCGCAGCGATAGGCGATATCCGTGACGCTTTCATCGGTGTGACGTAAAAGATGACGCGCCTTAATCAGGCGCAGACGATTGAGGTAGCGCTGGGGCGTTAGCCCGGTGTGCTGCTTGAGCTGACGATGGAGCGTGCGTAACGACAGCGAAAAATCATCCGCCAGCGTTTCCCAGCACACATCCTCGGCGAAATGGTCCTCCAGCCAGGCCATCAGTTGGTTCAGCCGCGCGTCGTTATTTGCCAGCCCTTCCACCAGAGAGCTGCGACGCAGCAGCACCAGCAGCTGCATAAACAGCAGCTCGCGGGTGGCAATGGCATGGGTCTCCTGCCCGTCCTCGCTCTGCTCCAGTTGATTCACCAGCTGGCGCACCTGCTGCAACGTGGACTGATTCACCCGCCAGTGAGACGGGTAGTGCCCATCCTGCTCCTGAGGCAGGAGCTTATTCAACCCCGACAGAAACTGGAACGCGTCCGGCGAACGATAGAGCACGTTGGTCAGACACAGGTTGTCGGTGTGTTCATACAAATGCCTGTCGTGATCGCGCACGAAGCACACCATACCGCCGCTGATGGTGTACGGCTGGCCGTTAAAGACGTGAATGCCTGTCCCATGCTCGACAATCACAATTTCATGAAAATCATGATGATGTTCAGGAAACGCAGCCTGCGGGAGCCGTGGCTCAATCGCGACCGGAGACGTTCCCGACGGGAAAAAATCGACGCTGTGCAGTACGGTCATAACGGCCCCCACCAATGAGAAAAGTTCTCAAAATAGTAATTAAGGCCTTCCACACTCACCTTAAATTTTTGACAGCAAACGTCGCAAAAGCTGTCCATTTTTCAAGAAACAGACGGAAAAATCGGGAAATGCGGTCAGCGTCACATTGCCCGAAAACCCCGCCCTGACTGGAAATTGTGAACTCCCTCACGTTCATCTTTGCTTTCTTGCCAGCGCGAGATTCGGGCTGTCAGTGACGAGAAGGTGGTCTTTTCTTCCCTTTTTTACACTCAGCACCAATGACTTAAGAAGGGACCTGACCATGACTTTTCGCCATTGTGTGGCTGTCGATTTAGGCGCATCCAGCGGCCGCGTAATGCTCGCCACCTGGGACTGCGGCAAGCGCACACTTACGCTTCGCGAAATGCACCGTTTCGCCAACTGCCTGCAAAAACAGGACGGTTTTGATACCTGGGATATTGATGCCCTGGAAGCGGAGATCCGTACCGGGCTGAACAACGTCTGCAACGACGGCATTCGCATCGACAGCATTGGCATTGATACCTGGGGGGTGGACTACGTTCTGCTCGACAGCCACGGCGACCGCGTCGGCCTGCCCGTCTCGTATCGCGACAGCCGCACCGACGGGCTGATGGCACAGGCCATCGCGCAGCTTGGCAAGGACAACATCTATGGCCGCAGCGGCATTCAGTTTCTGCCCTTTAACACCCTGTATCAGTTGCGCGCGCTGGTTGAGCAGCAGCCGGAGCTGGTCAAAAAGGTGGCGCACGCGCTGCTGATCCCGGACTACTTAAGCTACCGGCTGACCGGCAACATGAACTGGGAATACACCAACGCCACCACCACGCAGCTGGTCAACATTAACACCGACAGCTGGGATGAAACCCTGCTGGCCTGGACCGGCGCTTCGCCTTCCTGGTTCGGCACGCCGACCCATCCGGGCAACGTAATCGGTTACTGGATTTGCCCGCAGGGGAATGAAATCCCGGTGGTCGCCGTCGCCAGTCACGACACCGCCAGCGCGGTGATTGCATCTCCGTTGGCCGGTAAAGACGCTGCCTATCTCTCTTCCGGCACCTGGTCGCTGATGGGCTTTGAGAGCAAAACGCCGTACACCAGCGACGCCGCGATGGCAGCAAACATCACTAACGAAGGCGGTGCCGAAGGCCGCTACCGCGTGCTGAAGAACATCATGGGGCTCTGGCTGCTCCAGCGGGTGCTGAAAGAGCAGCACATTGCCGACCTGCCTGCGCTTATCGCAGAGACCGAAAAGCTGAAGGCCTGTACGTTCCTGATCAACCCGAACGACGACCGCTTTATTAACCCGGTGCATATGAGCGCCGAAATCCAGGCCGCCTGTTTCGAAGCCGGTCAGCCGGTGCCTTCCCGTCCTGCCGAGCTGGCGCGCTGCGTTTTTGACAGCCTGGCCCTGCTCTACGCGGATGTTCTGAGCGAGCTGGCGAGCCTTCGCGGCAAACCGTTCAGCCAGCTGCATATCGTGGGCGGCGGCTGCCAGAACCAGCTGCTGAACCAGCTCTGCGCCGATGCCTGCGGCATCACCGTGGTGGCGGGTCCGGTGGAGGCCTCAACGCTCGGCAACATCGGTATTCAACTGATGACTCTGGACGAACTTTCAGACGTCGACGAATTCCGTTCGGTGGTCACCGCGAATACCCGCCTGACCACCTTTACCCCTAATCCCTGCCATGAAATTGCCCGCTACCGGGCGCAGTTTCAGCAAAAACGACTGACTAAGGAGCTTTGCGCATGACCACTCAACTTGAACAAGCCTGGGACCTGGCTAAACAGCGTTTCGCCGCCGTCGGCGTGGATGTCGACGCGGCGCTGCGCCAGCTCGACCGTCTGCCTGTCTCCATGCACTGCTGGCAGGGCGATGACGTCGCCGGCTTCGAGAACCCGGGCGGTTCTCTGACGGGTGGCATTCAGGCGACGGGTAACTACCCGGGCAAAGCGCGCAACGCCACAGAACTGCGTGCGGATCTGGAACTGGCGCTGAGCCTGATCCCGGGGCCAAAACGCCTGAACCTGCACGCGATCTATCTGGAGTCCGACGAGCCGGTAGCGCGTAACGCAATCAAACCGGAGCACTTTAAAAACTGGGTGGAATGGGCCAAAGCCAACAAACTGGGTCTGGATTTTAACCCGTCCTGCTTCTCGCACCCGCTGAGCGCAGACGGGTTTACCCTTGCGCATGCCAACGACGACATCCGTCAGTTCTGGATCGACCATGTTAAAGCCTGCCGGCGCGTCTCGGCCTGGTTTGGCGAGCAGCTTGGCACGCCGTCGGTGATGAACATCTGGATCCCGGACGGCATGAAAGACATCACCGTCGACCGTCTCGCCCCGCGTCAGCGCCTGCTGGCCGCGCTGGATGAGGCCATCAGCGAAAAACTCAACCCGGCGCACCACATCGACGCGGTGGAGAGCAAGCTGTTCGGCATTGGCGCGGAGAGCTACACCGTCGGCTCGAACGAGTTCTACATGGGTTACGCCACCAGCCGCCAGACCGCGTTGTGCCTGGACGCCGGTCACTTCCATCCCACAGAAGTGATCTCCGACAAAATCTCCGCCGCCATGCTCTTCGTACCGCGCCTGCTGCTGCACGTCAGCCGTCCGGTGCGCTGGGACAGCGACCACGTGGTGCTGCTGGATGACGAAACCCAGGCGATTGCCAGCGAAATCATCCGTCATGACCTGTTTGACCGCGTGCACATTGGCCTCGACTTCTTTGACGCCTCCATCAACCGCATCGCGGCATGGGTGATCGGCACCCGCAATATGAAAAAAGCCCTGCTGCGCGCGCTGCTGGAGCCAACCGCAGCGCTGAAACAGCTGGAAGCAACCGGCGACTACACCGCGCGCCTGGCGCTGCTGGAAGAGCAGAAATCCCTGCCGTGGCAGGCCGTGTGGGAGATGTACTGCCAGCGTAACGACACGCCGGCAGGCAGCCAGTGGCTGGAAAACGTGCGGGCGTATGAGAAAGACGTATTGAGTCAGCGCGGGTAACTGCCCCCTCACCCCTGCCCTCTCCCCAAAGGGGAGAGGGAGCAAACCATCCCCTCTCCCCTTTGGGGAGAGGGTTAGGGTGAGGGGTTCAACCTCACCGCGATAACTGGAAAAGAAAACTATGCAGACCATCACCACCTCCTGGTTCGTCCAGGGCATGATCAAAGCCACCTCCGATGCCTGGCTGAAGGGCTGGGACGAGCGTAACGGCGGCAACCTGACGCTGCGCCTGGACGACGCGGATATCGAACCCTACACCGCCGATTTCCACCAGAAGCCGCGCTATATTGCCCTGAGCCAGCCCATGCCGCTGCTCGCCAATACGCCGTTTATCGTCACTGGCTCCGGCAAGTTCTTCCGTAACGTCCAGCTTGATCCTGAGGCCAACCTTGGCGTGGTGAAAGTGGACAGCGACGGCGCGGGCTACCACATCCTGTGGGGCCTGACCGATGAGGCGGTACCCACGTCTGAACTGCCGGCGCACTTCCTCTCGCACTGCGAGCGCATTAAGGCGACCAACGGCAAAGACCGCGTGATCATGCACTGCCACGCCACCAACCTGATCGCCCTGACCTATGTGCTGGAAAACAGCTCTGACTTCATCACCCGCAAGCTGTGGGAAGGCAGCACCGAGTGTCTGGTGGTCTTCCCGGACGGGGTCGGCATTCTGCCGTGGATGGTACCGGGCACCGACGAAATCGGCCAGGCGACCGCCAGCGATATGCAAAAACATTCGCTGGTGCTGTGGCCGTTCCACGGCGTCTTTGGCAGCGGCCCTACGCTTGATGAAACCTTCGGCCTGATCGACACCGCCGAGAAATCCGCTGAAGTGCTGGTAAAGGTTTATTCCATGGGCGGTATGAAGCAAACCATTACCCGCGAAGAACTTATTGCGCTCGGCAAGCGCTTCGGCGTAACCCCGCTCCGTTCAGCGCTGGAAATATATGCATAAACCCTCGCTGACCGGACGGTCCGGGCGATAGTTAAGGAGAATTATCATGAGCTTTATGTTGGCACTGCCAAAAATCAGCCTGCACGGCGCGGGCGCTATTGGCGACATGGTCAGGCTGGTGGCGAACAAACGGTGGGGCAAAGCGCTGATTGTCACCGACGGCCAGCTGGTGAAGCTGGGCCTGCTGGACAGTCTGTTTACCGCGCTGGATGCGCACCAGATGTCATATCAGCTGTTTGACGCGGTCTTTCCCAACCCGACGGAGGCGCTGGTGCAAAAAGGCTATGCAGCATACCGGGACGCGGAATGTGATTATCTTATCGCCTTTGGTGGCGGCAGCCCGATTGATACCGCCAAAGCGATTAAAATCCTCACCGCCAATCCGGGTCCGTCCACCGATTATTCCGGCGTCGGCAAGGTGAAAAACCCGGGTGTGCCGCTGGTGGCGATCAACACCACCGCAGGCACGGCGGCGGAGATGACCAGCAA
Organism: Enterobacter cloacae complex sp. OE43NF; assembly: GCF_023544405.1. NCBI lineage: Bacteria > Pseudomonadati > Pseudomonadota > Gammaproteobacteria > Enterobacterales > Enterobacteriaceae > Enterobacter > Enterobacter cloacae complex sp. OE43NF. The sequence continues at coordinate 52,185 of NZ_JAMJFW010000008.1, read as the reverse complement.
CGCGGTGATTATTGACTCCGCGCGTCAGGTGAAAGAAGTGATCATCGACCCGAACATCATTCCGGATATCGCCGTGGATGATGCCAGCGTGATGCTGGATATTCCTGCGTCCGTCACTGCCGCAACGGGAATGGATGCGTTAACCCATGCCATTGAAGCCTACGTGTCCGTTGGCGCGCACCCGCTGACCGATGCCAACGCGCTGGAAGCAATTCGCCTGATTAACCTCTGGCTGCCCAAAGCGGTCGACGACGGTCATAACCTGGAAGCACGCGAGCAGATGGCGTTTGGTCAGTATCTGGCGGGCATGGCGTTTAACAGTGCTGGCCTCGGCCTCGTGCATGCCCTGGCGCACCAGCCGGGCGCGACGCACAATCTGCCGCACGGCGTGTGTAACGCCATCCTGCTGCCGATCATCGAAAACTTTAACCGCCCGAACGCCGTAGCACGGTTTGCTCGCGTGGCGCAGGCGATGGGCGTCGACACGCGCGGCATGAGCGACGAAGCGGCCAGTCTGTCAGCGATTCAGGCGATTCGCGACCTGAGCGCCCGCGTCGGCATTCCGTCCGGCTTCAGCAAGCTTGGTGTCACCAAAGCCGATATCGAAGGCTGGCTGGATAAAGCCCTCGCCGACCCATGCGCGCCATGCAACCCGCGCACCGCCAGCCGCGACGAGGTGCGCGAGCTGTATCTGGAGGCATTATGATCCGCAAAGCCTTTGTGATGCAGGTAAACCCGGACGCGCACGAGGAGTACGCGCGTCGCCACAACCCCATCTGGCCCGAGCTGGAAGCGGAGCTGAAGGACCACGGCGCGCACCACTACGCTATTTATCTCGACCGGGAACGTAACCTGCTGTTTGCCACCGTAGAGATTGAATCGGAGGAGCGCTGGAGCGCGGTCGCGAATACCGACGTCTGCCAGCGCTGGTGGAAACACATGCGTGATGTAATGCCGTCGAACCCGGACAACAGCCCGGTGAGTACCGGGCTGGAAGAGGTGTTTTATCTGGACTGACTGGTTAACGCTGCCGCGCCCGCGGCAGCGGCTATCTCCTGCCTGCTGCTCAGCGTAAACGCCGATACCACGGTAATTGCCAGCACGAAGCAGCCCAGCATCAGATACGTCTCCTGGAAGCCGATCCGGTCATACATATTTCCGGCAAAGGCGGAGAGGAAAATGGCCGCTGACTGTTTGGCAAACTGAAAGCCAATCAGATAGATAGTGGCCGAGAGTCGCGTATCAAACACGCCGGTGATGTACTTGAAGGCTCCCACCAGCAGGAACGGGACCTCCAGCGCGTGCAGCATTTTCAGGGCGATGACCTCCACGGCGGTGGTGGCAAACGACGAGCCGATGATGCGCGTCGCCATAATCAACCCGGCGATCAGCAGCGTATTTTTCGCGCCAATACGGTTAATGATCCACGGCGAGCAGAACATGATGATGGCGTTACAGATCTCCCCCGCCGTCGTCGCGAAACCAAAGGCGCGAGTGCCCTCCTGCGGCGTGGCGAAGAAGGTTTTGAAGAAGGTGGCGAACTGCTGATCAAAAACGTCATAGACGCAGGCCACGCCAATCACGTACAGAATAAACATCCACATTCTGCGCTGACGGAACAGGTTAAAGACCGTTTTCGCGGTGATCTGCGGCTGGTTGGCCCCCAGGGCATTCATCACCTGTGCCGTCTGATTGGGCTTCGGCTTTGCGACCATCAGCAGCAGCATCAGCAACAGCGCCGCCGCCGAGCCCATCCAGAAAACATACGACGGATCGATGCCAAACAGGATGCCCCCCGTTGAGGCGCACAATCCCCAGCCGAGGCAGCCGAACATGCGCGCCTTGCCGTATTCAAAGGCGCTGTTGCGGCTCACGCGTTCGATATAGGCCTCAATCGCCCCGGACCCGGCCGAGAAAACAAAGCCGATATACAGCCCGCCGCTCAGCGCGCCCAGCCAGATGTTGGTTTTCAGCAGCGGCGCGAAGACGTACAGGAAGAAGGGCGCGAACAGAAACAGCAGTACAGAGATAATCCACAGCAGATGCTTCTTCAGCCCCAGCTTGTCCGAAATCACCCCCAGCACCGGCTGGAAGGCGATAGCCGACAGCGAAATGCAGGAGAAAACAATGCCGGTATGGGTTTTGTTCAGGCCGATGATGTCCGACAGCCAGATAGGCAGGAACGGAAAGCAGGTGGCCATGATGAAGAAGTAGAGAAAGAAGAACAGCCCGAAGATCCAGAAGTTAGGGTTGTCTTTGTGGGTACAGGTTGTTGTGTTCATTATTTTTATCCTCAACGGAGGGCCAGTTTCCCGGCCCGTCACCCTTACACGCGTTCCACACCAATCAGAATGGCGGTTTCCGGATCGAGAATCGGCAGCGCAATACCCGCCTGCATTAGCCACTCACCGCTCACCGTTTGCGGTGTCTCCATCCATGCCGGCAGCTTGCGCATGGTGTGCCCGCCCTCTCCCGTAATCTGAATATTCGGGTGATCGAGCAGCGAGATACGGTACTGCGCGCTGGCCTCCAGCCCCGGCATGCGCAGCGGCATCATCAGGGTATAATCCGGCATCGCGAGCTGGCTGACGATAAACAGTCCCTGCGACTTGTCTTCGCTCACGATCCCCTGTGCCAGCGTGGTGACGTCCGGCATATCTACGCGCCACTGGGTGCCGTGGTGGATCACCTCGCGCCACTGCTTGTGCAGCGCAGCGTAATGGCAATAACCTTCGCGCTCTTTCTCATCGACGGTGAGCGGATCCAGCTCCAGCCCCATATGGCCAAACAGCGCCGTCAGGCCGCGGAAGGCAATGCTGTGCTGGCGGAACGTCGCGTGGCATTTATGATGACCGATATGCGCGCCCATCACCTCCGGCGGGAAGAAGTAGCTCATGCCGCGCTGAATAGCGTTGCGCTCCAGCGCGTCGTTGTTGTCGGACGCCCAGAAGCGATGGCAGCGGGTCAGCACCTCGTAATCGATTCGTCCGCCACCTGAGGAGCAGGATTCAAATTCAATATGCGGGAAACGCTCGCCCAGCACATCTAAAAGTCGATAAAACTGGCGGGTCTGCGCGTCGGCGGCGGCTCTGCCGTTATGGCCAGGCTGCACCAGCTCGCGGTTCATATCCCATTTCACATAATCAACCGCATGCTCACCCAGCAGCCAGCTCATGCGCTCCACCAGGTAATCAAACGCTTGCGGAATGTTCAGGTTGAGCACCAGCTGGTGACGTCCTGTGGCCTGCTGGTAGCCGGGCAGCGCCAGAACCCAGTCGGGGTGCGCGCGGTAGAGATCGGAATCCGGGTTGATCATCTCCGGTTCAATCCAGATGCCGAACTCCATGCCGAGGTTTTTGACATGGTCGATCACTGGCCGCAGGCCGTTCGGGTATTTTTTCTCATCCAGATACCAGTCGCCCAGCGCAGCATGGTCGTCGTTGCGACCTTTAAACCAGCCGTCGTCGATGATAAAGCGTTCCACACCCAGCGCGGCCGCCTCGTCAGCCATACGCATGATGTAGTTCGGATCATGGTTGAAGTAGATCCCCTCCCAGGTGTTGAGATGGACCGGACGCGGTTTGTTTTCCGGGAAACGGATGATGTTGTCGCGCAGGTAGCGGTGAAACTGCTGGCTCATGCCGTTCAGCCCGTGCGCGGAGTAGCTCGCATAAAGGCGTGGCGTCCAGAGCGTTTGTCCCTCTTCCAGCACCATCTCCCCTGGCAGGTAGAGCGCTTCCGCTTGCAGATAGCGACGGCCATCGGTTTTGGCTTCAGCGCGAAGGCGATGGTTGCCGCTCCAGCCCAGATGAACACCCCAGACGTCGCCGTGCATTTCGCTGAACGACGGCGTGCCTGAAATGAGCGCCGGGAAGTGTTCGTGAGACGTTCTACCCCGGCGGTTCTCAATCACAAAGCTGTCATGCTCCAGCATGACGCGGTGCGGCTGGAATTCACGGATCCAGCGGCCATGAAACGCCATCACCTCCCGGGCGCGCTCCGCCACGGGCAGCGTGACGGCAAAACGGTCCACCTGCCACGCCTGCGATTTCAGGTTGGTTACGCCGTGCCGCACGACCAGCACGCCGCTGGCGTCCAGCGCCAGCTCGCTGGTCAGGCGCAGGCCCGCGTGTTCATCTTCTGCCGTTATCGTCAGGGTTTGTCCCTGCTGCTGCACGTCGGTGGTGCTGAAAACCGGGGAACCATCCAGCCCCTGCCGGTGCCCCTCAATGCCGGGTGAACCAAACAGGCCGTGTCCAGGTTCAGCCATCAGCGTAACCGGGGAATCCACGTCGAGCCTGCCGTTAGCCACCGGGCGTTCGAGCGTAGCGGCATCCTGCGGCGAAAAGTGCTGAAGGTGCGGCCCCCAGTAGAGAATTTCGGCAAACGGGTGCGTTTTTATCACCACGTCCACCGTGTTGCTTACGAGTCGAAAAACGGAATCTTGCATCAGACATCTCCAGTCATCGGGATGTCCTGAGTGTTGATCCGAAACGTTTCGGATACAAACCAAAACGTTTCGGATCTGTGATCGGGTTTGGAATTTTGCGTTGTTTAAGCCGTCTGGCCTGGGGAGAATTCCGGCTGCCAGAGCACCTGAAGTTTGTCAATGTCGTCGCCGTTAATCAGCTGACGCACCATATCGGCAATCTGTTTCCCGACGCCCTGACGGGTAGACTGGATCACCGCCGCCACGTCGATATCGACGATGCTGTCCTGGGGCAAACCGTCGTAGACCACCAGCGATACGGCATTCTCGCCGGTTAAACGGCCAAGCTGTGCCAGCGCCATTGCCGCACCGTCGCCGTGGGTGTTGCAGTCGGTGATGATGGCCGTGGGGGGTTGCGGCAGAGAGAGCAGCTCTTTTGTTGTGGCGTAGCCGACCCGGCGGGAAGGCGGCATGGCGCGCAGCCACTCGCTGGACAGCCCGGCTTCACGCAGCGCATCCAGATACCCCTGGCGACGCTGGGTGATGAACGCCTGGTTGTTACTTTCGCCAAGCAAAGCAATACGCTGATGGCCTTTTTCGATCAGCCAGCGGGTGGCCTGATACGTACCGGCGTAGTTGTCGAAATCAAACCATGCATAGGGCTGCGGCAGCTGACTGCGTCCGAGAGCCAGAAAGGGGAACCCGGCAGCCTGAAGCTGCTCCAGGCGCGGATCGTGATCCAGCGTGTGCGCCACAATCAGCGCATCCACGCGACGGCTTTGCACCATGCGCATATAGCTATGTTTATCGGCCAGATCGTCATCGGCAATCAGCAGGAGATCGATTTCATGTCGCGCCAGTTCATGGCTAATTTCGCCGACCATGTCCATAAATACGCTGTTATTGAGCGGAACAGGATGTACCGGGAAAACCAGCCCCACCGCGTCGATCTTGCCCATCTTCAGGCGACGGGCAAAGGTATTGGGCCGATAGCCGCGTCGCTGGGCTTCCGCTTCCACGCGGGCGCGCGTCTCGCTGGAGACGTCGTCATATCCGTTGAGGGCACGACTGACGGTGGTAACCGAAAGCCCCAGTTCTTTGGCGATAGCTTTAAGCGACATGCGTTTCCGTTTCCTGGTTAATTTTGTTCCGCCACCAGTAGCGCGTAGGTGTCTGGCTCCAGGGCCTTGAAGATATGCGGCTCGTCGGCGGGATAGCAAATGTAATCCCCTGCCTCCAGCACCTCAGCGGCATCAAGCAGACCGACCAGCGCCCGGCCCTGGGTCACAATAATATGCTCAACTGACCCCGGTGAATGGGGCTGGGAAATACGATCGGCACCTGGCTGGGTGATGAGCAGGTAGACATCGCGCCGCGCACCCGGGGGACATGCCGCCAGCAGAATGGCTTCGTAATTGGCCTGCCCGGCGACCACTTTTGTGCCTTCACCGCGGCGGATCACCTGCGTGGTCGGCTGCTGCGGCTCCAGCAACCGTGCAAAGGGAATATCCAGCGCCACACATAGCGACCACAGCGTCTCAAGGCTGGGATTGCCATTGCCGGACTCCAGCTGCGAAAGTGTGGATTTAGCGATACCGGCACGGCGGGCAATTTCCGCCAGTGAAAGTCCGGTTCGCAGGCGTTCTCGCACCAGACTTTTGGCGATCACGCTGATTGGCTGCGTCATAAACGGCCTCTTGTTCTATAAATCGAACGATTCGTTCATCTTGTAAACCGAATCTGATCCGTTCATTATAATGGATACACGTTCGATATGGCTAAAATTGTATGAAACGTTCTCTCTCTTGCCTGAAAGGCGACACCATCAAAGCAATTATCCTCGTTTGCCTCGCCGTTGGCGTGGTGGGGATGTCATACGGCTCGCTGGCGATGGCCTACGGTTTCCCGCTGTGGGTACCGTTTGTACTGTCTATTACCGTGCTGGCGGGGGCCTCGGAGTTTATGTTTATCGGTATCGTGGCGAGCGGGGGTAACCCACTGGCGGCGGCCGCGGCCGGGCTGCTGGTGAACGCCCGCCATGTGCCGTTTGGCGTTACGGTGCGCGAGCTGGTGGGTAAACGCGGTTTAAGTTTTTTGGGCTGCCACATCATGAACGACGAAAGCGTGGTGTTTGGGCTGTCGCAAAAAACCCCGGAGCAGCGCAAAACGGCCTACTGGCTGTGCGGCCTGGGCGTTGCCATCCTCTGGCCGCTGGGTACCCTGCTGGGTGCCATGGTCGGAAAACTGTTGCCGGCCCCGGAAACCATCGGGCTGGACGCGGTATTTCCGGCCATTTTGCTGGCCTTAGTGGTTCCGGCGTTTAAAAACCGCACCACGCTTATCCGCGCCTGCAGCGGCGCCGCCCTGTCGCTGGCCGCCGTACCGTTCGCTCCGGTGGGCTTACCGGTACTGCTCTCTTTACTCGGTCTCGCCGCGAGGAAAAAATAATGGAAAACATGACCCTCTTTATCCTCGGTATCGCCATTCTGTCAGCAGGGACCTATCTGATGCGTCTTGGCGGGGCGAAACTGGGTAGCCGACTGGCGCTGTCCGAGCGATCTCAGGCACTGCTGTCGGATGCGGCAACGGTGTTGCTGTTTTCCGTGGCGCTGGCGACCACCTTCTATGAAGGGGAACATTTCGCCGGGATGGCGCGGGTGCTGGGCGTGGCGTTTGCGGTGTTTCTGGCCTGGCGAAAAATGCCGTTAATTGTGGTGATCGTGGCGGCGGCGGTCGTTACGGCGCTGCTGCGTCTGGCGGGCATGGCATAAAAAAGCCCGACAGCACGCGTCCGTCGGGCAAGGCGGCGTTTACTGCGCCGCGAGGGTAACGTAATTCACCGTCAGCATTTCTTCGAGTTCCGCCGTGTTGCCGGTCCTGAACGCGTTATCGTTGAGATAAGTGACCACCGAGAGCGTAACGACCAGCTGTTTGCCCGCCACCTCGCTGCCGTTCACCGCCACAAGCGACGTATCCGGTGGCAGCGTAACCTCCGCTGCACCCGCGGTGACCTGCGCCGCGCCGCGCGGCACGGCCGCCAGCTGCACGGCACCATTATCCATGCGGGCCTCTTTCGCCGTGATTTTCAGCACACCGTTGTCGCTAAAGCGATACGCTTTATTTCCACGGGCCGGGCCGTCCACCTGCAGGCGGATCTTGCGCGCGTCCGGGCAGATCACCGACACCTGGATCTCACGTTCTGACGAGGCATAACCCCGGTACGTTTTTCCGGCAATATCCGTGCTGACCTCGCGCATCGCCTCCCGACGTAGCAGACCATTATTGATACTCTTTACTGACGAAACCACCTGACACTCTTCTTCTGCCAGGACGGAGGGAGCATGGCTGAGGGCGACGCAGGCCAGCAGCAGTAAACACGTGCGATGAATAATCAGAGACATTTTCCGTTTATCTCCTCGTAGAATTGAGTGGGGTCCGCTTCCGGCAAAGTGAAACTCAGCGTGCAACGGCCAGCATCCTGCTTCGCATACAGCGTCTGGCTGGCGGAAATATCATTCAGGAAAATGATGCCGTCTTCCGGTGCTGAGGTGATGTACTCCCCTTTCCCGTTCACGACAGAGACGCCTTTCGGTAACGGCGTGCCGTCCGCGCGCGTAATGTTCAGCAGCACGCGGCGCTGGCTCAGCGTGGTGAACTTCCAGTGAGCAAATGCTCCGTGGGAGGCCTTCAGCGACGCATGACCGTTGCTGACGTCAACATTGCCCGGCAGGCTTTGGGTATCTATTTCAACCGTACTTTCGCTGAACGGTGTCAGGGCGGGCACAACCGCTCTGCCCCATTTGTCCGTCCAGACGTTACCGCGCGGGGTACCTATCGCCACCCCGGCAACGGGCTTGTCCAGCGCCACTACCGCATAGGTATCTGTTACCGGATAAGGTGAGAAGGTAACGCCATCACCGTGCGCGACAATGCCGCCGCTCAGTGCGATCGAGGAGTTACGGTTACTTTCATTGTCACCGCCAATCCCCAACGCGAGCGTGGTGTAGTGCAGGTTACTGTTCAGCGAACCATCCCAGTTGGTTACGCTGTCATCGTGATCCTGAGAGACGCCCACCGTGTAGGTGTTTTCATCGTTAAATGACCCCATGGCGCGGGTCCCGTAAGAGGCTTTGCCCTCGTTTTCACGGTACCAGCTGTTGGTGGACACGCCGGTGCGGCCCAGCGGCACAGAGACGTTCACATAAAACATATCGCTGTCGCTGGTGTACTTATCACCGTGGCTGATGTCTGATTCCCAGTTTACGCTGACGTTAAAATAGCGGAACGACCGCGACCATGACGAAATGATGCGGCGGCTGTCGTATTCGCTGTTCCATGTCTGGTTGTTGTAATAGCTCAGAGAGAAACGGCCCAGCGTCGGGTTCGACCAGCTCACGCCAACGTTGGTGTCGTATTTTGTGGTCGAGTAGTCATCGTCATCGCTGTATAACTCCTGCATTTCACGATACTTCGGCGTACCGTAGCTCCCGCCAAGGGACAGGCCGAGCCCCCACGGTAAGGCGTAGCCGAGATCCAGCGTGGTTTTGTTACCGTCGGTTTGCGAGAGGTTATCAATGGAGCCGAGAAAACCCAGCGAGGCATACATATGCTGCATCGGCACGGTGTCAATGTTGGCGGAGAAACCGTAATAGTGGTTATCTGCCATCACCATGCCGGCGAGAAAGTTCATCCGGTTGTTAATGGACCAGCCGTTTGATGCGGCGACAATCCACGGCTGCGTAAAGTTTGTCTCCATGTCCTCTGCACGCCCGACGGCCAGTGAAAACCCCGGCGCGCGGCCCACGTGGTTGCTACGGAAGGTGCTGGCGGAAACCGTAAAATGGCTTTCGCTGCCGTCGGTTTCCGTCACCGTGACCTTTAAATCCGTGTTCAGGTTGGCAACCGGCACATCGCTTAAGGTGAACGGCCCGGCAGGTACCAGCGTGGAGAAGATCAGCTGTCCACCCTGGCGAATGTCCACGCGCGCCTGGGCGTTGCGGGCAATACCACTCACCTCAATACCGCTGCTGTAGCCCGGCAGGAGAGCGTTATCCGGCATCATCTGTACGCCATAGATGCCGGGGATACTGAAGCGGCTGTTGGCGATGTTAATTTGCCCCCCCTGCACCATCACGCCGTAGTCGGTAAAGGTGCGCTGTGCATAGGTGTAGAGCGAGTCGCTCTCGAACGACATGCCGCTGCCGTCGCTGATAAACTGCGAACTGCGCACAATCCAGTCGCCTGCGTTAAAGCCAAATTCAAACGAAGCCTGAAAGCGATCGGACTTATCATCATCAAAGTCGTAATGGGTGCCAAACATGGAGTAGTTCAGCATAGCCGCGCGTCCGCCACGCACGTCAGCCACCTGGCGGCCACTTTCCGGGTTAATGGCCTCCGGCGGAACAACCAGTGAAATTTCGTCTACGTCTGGAGAAGTGACGACCGTTGCGTTTTTCCAGTACTGGTGAATTGAAGGGCACGTTTCACGCTTGAGCTTTTTATATAACCCGGCGGCGTCCAGAAATTCCCCATCAATACACGGAAGACCTTCATCATTAAATTTCACGGGCATAATGCCGCGCTTTTTGCCGTTAATAAGCACGGTGACATTATGGTAACCCGGCATAAATCGCGGGGCGACGGCATAATAGTCAGCAATAGCCGGATCGAGGCCATTCTCTTTTAACGCCTGGGTATCGAAAAACGCTCTTGCCAGCTCCATACTGGGCGCTGCCGTTGGCAGAATTTCTGCACGAATTCCGAATGCCACCGCGCTCAGGCAAAATGCCAGCACGCCTGTTTTACAGGGGGAAATTTTCATGGCCACTCCGTCGGGTATTATTATTTTAATTCAGCAACGTAAGAACTGGCTTTATAGCCAAAGCGGGTAGCAGGGTACATTTCTACTTTGTTATTCTGCCCGGATATTTTGTTTTCTGACGTCGCTATCATCGTCTGGCCGGGAAGAATATAGCTTTTATCGAATTTGACCTTAATTCGTGACGGTAATAACGTGGCGTTTTGCTCCATACGCACCACATAAGGTGTATCGTTTACCACCGTCAGGTTGCCGTTTTTAATCTGCCAGCGCAGATCTTTCCACGGCTCCATATTCACGTCGAGACCCGCCGGGTGAATAATGACCGGGAGATTCTGGCTGAACACCATTTTCACTTTATTCTGCTCTCGTTGCGGAATAGTGGAAAAAATGACGCGTTTTAAGTGTTCTGTTTTTAATTTTTCCGCGCTGTCTTTTAAGACAAAGCGGACACGCTGCGTTTTACCGGCATTTACACGTACCACCGGTTGAGTGACAATAACACCAGGTGTGGGATCGTCCGGTAAATCGACAACACGGGTATAAAGAAGCTGGGCGGTATCGTCGCTATTTTTCACATCCATGCTCGCTCCCCGCTCGTCTTCGTTAATCAACAGCAGGGAAGTATCTGGCACCATACCGGCGGCAAATGTCTGCAACGACGAAAGCAGGCAAACGCAGAGCAACGTTTTTTTAGAGAGAATCATAATATTAGTCCGTTAATATTGATGGAAACTGCTCCCCTAATCAGAGGAGCAGTGAATTATCAGCACTGTGATAATCAGAGGTAAACCAGCTCAACGTTGGTTAAACCGTCCAGCGTCACTTCATCCGTGACGTTTAAATCGTTGGTTGGGTTGATTGTGGCGCTCACAGCAACCTTAAAGTTGATCTTGCTTTCTGCAGAAGGCGCGCCACTCGTTTTATCTGAAGCAAAGGCATAAATTTCAGAATTGTCACTGTAAATTTGCATATAGTCGGCGCCTCTAACAACCCAGCCTTTTCCACCATCTATACTCGCCAATGGATAAAGCGGGTCCCCATTACTGTTAGTGTTTGCACCTTGAGTACGGAATAACGCTAATGCATAGGCACCAATTTTTTTATCGTTATACATTCCCAGACCAAACACAGTAGATGGCGAACCGGTAAAGCCATTACCCATTACGACGTTTTCAGTGGGTGAAGAGTCATCACGCGAATCGGTAAACTTCACAGCAACACGCGTGGCTTCTTCACAGGTAATGGCAACAGGAATTTCTTTCATTTCCGTCAGCGGGGTCATGCTGGTCGAGTTGAGTGAGGCAACCTTCATGGTACCAAAGTCAGCCACACCGCCACCGCTTGGGAAGGCTGGAGTGCATGAGGATGGAAGGATTTTACCTGTTACTTTAATATCAATGCTTTGTGCAGCCATAGCTGTATTAACCGACATGGCTAACGCTGTAACCAGCATTCCTTTTTTGATCAATGCGTTCATTCAATTTCCTTATTAAGGTGAAATACAAAAGAAAGCCAAATGCCAACATTTGGCCGAGGGTATCGATAAGCAATATTAATTGCCGGAAAATACCAGCATCAATAACCGCTATCAATTGTCTGACCCATCTTTAGGATTTAGACCTGAGGAATTCCTTAACTATTAAGATCAATTATTTGAAATATGAATGTAAATAGCGCCAGCGGCTTAAAAGCATTGAAGGGAATTATGTTATCGACAGTCTTATCAGACAAATTATTTAAGAGGGTTATTTAACGATAAGCGTTAAACAGGAATAACAATTGAGAAGGGAGAGGAGATTTCGCCTTTGCAAGCGAGAAGCGGGATGAGTTTTTTACACCTGTCCCCGCTCCGAAGAGCAAGGGACAGTGGCAACACAACTTATTTGTTCAGTTCAGCGGTCATATGTACGCGGTTACCAGAGAATGCCTGAGTAATTTTGTAAGAGGACGCGCCCGCTTCCTGAGCCTGAGCGGCGATTTTCGCTTCTGCGCCATCCAGCGTGGAGGCGGAAGCGGTGACAGTCTGTGCAGCAAAAGAACCGAATGAAGCAGCCAGAGCGATTACAGCGACAAAAGTTTTGATGCTTTTCATGATATAAACCCTTTCGTTAAGTTGTTTAGGTAAGGCACCGTGCCTTGATGAGATAAATACTAGACCTCATGACCGACAACTAAAAGCGGAAGGATTTGCTAATATCATTCAAAATTATTGATCAACAATTAAACGCTGAGGATGCGTGTAAACGGTAGCCCTTCCCGGTTTGCAGAAGCCGACCAGCGTCAGGTTACAACGCTCTGCCACCTCTACCGCCAGCGTCGTCGCCGCCGAGACCGCAAACAGGATTTCGACGCCGCACATCGCAGACTTTTGCACCATCTCGTAGCTGGCGCGGCTGGAAACCAGCGCTGCGCCCTGCTGCCAGAGATCGCTCTCCCGCGCCCGTCGCCCCATCAGTTTATCCAGTGCCACGTGACGTCCCACGTCTTCATGCCCACCGGCGATCTCGCCTGATGGCAGAACCCATGCCGCCGCATGCGTACAGCCGCTCAACTGACCGATGGGCTGCACGTCGTTGAGGTGGGCAAGCGCGTGGTCGAGGTTGGCCAGATTGAAGGTCTGCGTAAAGGGCAGCGGCGCGACAGGTTTGCCGATATCGTTCAGTTGCTCAACGCCACAGACGCCGCACCCTGTTCGCCCGGCCAACGCGCGACGACGCTCCTTCAGCCCCATAAAGCGACGACTGGAGAGTTCGATCTGCACTTCCAGACCGTTGCAGGCCTGAACCACATCCATGCCGTAAATGTCCTGCGGATGCGCAATGATGCCTTCCGAGAGCGAAAACCCGATGGCGAACAGTTCAAGATCTTTTGGCGACGCCATCATCACAACGTGCGAGATGCCGTTGTACACCAGGGCGACGGGAACTTCTTCCGCCAGAAAATCGGGCGTGGCGTGGGTAATGTGAGGGGGTCGATGTACCGACAGCTCCACAATGCCTGCTGGCAGCGGTGACGAGTGGGTAGCACGGTTTTGTTTAGACACAACGGTTTTCCTGAACAACCACGGAGGTGAGCCTGCTATTGCAGCATAAACCACAGGCCTTACGCATAGTATGGATCAACTTTTCAGCACCCAACCGCCTCAAGTTTACCTACTCATTCTGGAGAGGTGCAACCGGCGCCATGCTACACCCCTGTAACATGCGGGGTTAATAATGTGATTGATATCACACTTTATAATCAACACGGTGATAATACGTTCACTTTGTATTAACGCCATTGGAACAGGCGTACCGACATTGTGGTATTCTGGTGATATCCCCCGGAGAAATGAGGGATTAACGCAAATTTTTTTCCTTTGCGGTCATTATTCAACCGCGAAGTCAAAACTACATATGTAAGCAATGTCGAAACAAGGAGTGACCCATGCAGGTCAGCAGAAGGCAGTTCTTTAAGATCTGCGCTGGCGGTATGGCAGGCACCACGGCAGCGGCACTGGGCTTTGCGCCTGGCGTAGCGCTGGCGGAAACGCGGCAGTATAAACTGCTGCGCACCCGTGAAACCCGTAATACCTGTACGTACTGCTCTGTCGGTTGCGGGCTGTTAATGTATAGCCTCGGCGACGGTGCTAAAAACGCCAAAGCGTCTATCTTCCACATCGAAGGCGACCCGGACCACCCGGTCAACCGCGGCGCGCTGTGCCCGAAAGGGGCCGGTCTGGTGGACTTTATCCACTCCGAAAGCCGTCTGAAATTCCCGGAATATCGCGCGCCTGGCTCTGATAAATGGCAGCAAATCAGCTGGGAAGAAGCATTTGACCGCATCGCTAAACTGATTAAAGAAGACCGCGATGCCAACTTTATTGCGAAGAACGCCGACGGCGTGACGGTCAACCGCTGGCTCTCCACCGGGATGCTGTGTGCATCGGCTTCCAGTAACGAAACCGGCTATTTAACTCAGAAATTCACGCGCGCACTCGGTATGCTCGCGGTCGACAACCAGGCGCGTGTCTGACACGGACCAACGGTAGCAAGTCTTGCTCCAACATTTGGTCGCGGTGCGATGACCAACCACTGGGTCGACATCAAGAACGCCAACCTCATTGTGGTGATGGGCGGTAACGCCGCTGAAGCGCACCCTGTCGGGTTCCGCTGGGCGATGGAAGCCAAAATCCACAACGGTGCGAAACTGATTGTGATCGATCCCCGCTTTACGCGTACAGCGTCAGTGGCGGATTTCTACACCCCTATTCGTTCAGGTACTGACATCACTTTCCTGTCAGGCGTATTGCTGTACCTGATGACTAACGAAAAATACAACCGCGAATACACCGAAGCCTATACCAACGCCAGCCTGATCGTGCGTGAGGATTACCACTTCGAAGATGGCCTGTTCAGCGGTTACGACGCCGAAAAACGCAAGTACGACAAAACCAGCTGGAACTACGAGCTGGACGAGAACGGCTTTGCGAAGCGCGACACCACCCTGCAACACCCGCGCTGCGTGTGGAACCTGCTGAAAGAGCACGTTTCTCGCTATACGCCGGACGTTGTTGAGAACATCTGTGGTACGCCAAAGGCTGACTTCCTGAAGGTCTGCGAGCTTATCGCCGAAACCAGCGCGAAAGACAAAACCGCGTCGTTCCTGTATGCCCTCGGCTGGACGCAACACTCCATTGGTGCGCAGAACATCCGTACCATGGCGATGGTTCAGCTGCTGCTCGGCAACATGGGGATGGCAGGCGGCGGCGTGAACGCCCTGCGCGGTCACTCCAACATTCAGGGTCTGACCGACCTCGGCCTGCTGTCACAAAGCCTGACGGGTTATATGAACCTGCCAAGCGAGAAACAACCGGACCTGCAAACCTACCTGACAGCCAGCACGCCAAAACCGCTGCTTGAAGGCCAGGTGAACTACTGGGGCAACTATCCGAAGTTCTTCGTCTCGCTGATGAAAGCCTTCTACGGCGACAAAGCGACGGCGGAAAACAGCTGGGGCTTTGACTGGCTGCCGAAGTGGGACAAAGGTTACGACGTTCTGCAGTACTTCGAGATGATGCACCAGGGTCAGGTCAACGGCTACATTTGCCAGGGCTTTAACCCGGTCGCCTCGTTCCCGAACAAGAACAAGGTTGTCGAGTCGCTGTCGAAACTGAAGTTCCTGATTACCATCGACCCGCTCAACACCGAGACCTCTACCTTCTGGCAGAACCACGGTGAATCGAACGATGTCGATCCGTCAAAAATTCAGACCGAAGTGTTCCGTCTGCCATCAACCTGCTTCGCGGAAGAGAACGGTTCTATCGTCAACTCTGGCCGCTGGTTGCAGTGGCACTGGAAAGGTGCGGACGCCCCGGGCATCGCCATGAACGACGGCGAGATCCTGGCCGGTATCTTCTTACGCCTGCGTAAGATGTACGCGGCAGAAGGCGGCGCGAACCCGGAACCGGTTCTGAACATGACCTGGAACTACTCGACGCCGGAGAATCCATCCCCGGAAGAAGTGGCGATGGAGAGCAACGGTAAGGCGCTGGCGGACGTTATCGACCCGGCCACCGGTACCGTGCTGGCGAAGAAAGGCGATCAGCTCAGCACCTTCGCGCACCTGCGTGATGACGGCACCACCTCAAGCGGTTGCTGGATCTTTACCGGTAGCTGGACGCCGAAAGGCAACCAGATGGCCAACCGCGATAACGCTGACCCATCGGGCCTTGGCAATACGCTGGGCTGGGCTTGGGCATGGCCGCTGAACCGCCGCATTCTCTATAACCGTGCCTCCGCTGACCCGCAGGGCAACCCGTGGGATCCGAAGCGTCAGCTTCTGAAATGGGACGGCGCGAAATGGGGCGGCGTGGATATTCCGGACTACAGCACTGCCGCACCAGGCAGCGATGTCGGGCCGTTTATCATGCAGCCTGAAGGGATGGGACGCCTGTTTGCCATCGATAAAATGGCGGAAGGGCCGTTCCCGGAACACTACGAGCCGTTTGAAACGCCGCTGGGTACTAACCCGCTGCACCCGAACGTGGTCTCTAACCCGGCTGCCCGTATCTTTAAGGGCGACTTTGAAGCGCTGGGTAAAAAAGACAAGTTCCCGTATGTGGGCACCACTTACCGTCTGACCGAGCACTTCCACTACTGGACCAAGCACGCGCTGCTTAACGCCATCGCGCAGCCGGAACAGTTTGTGGAGATCGGCGAGAAGCTGGCGAACAAGCTCGGCATTGCCCATGGCGATACCGTGAAGGTCTCCTCCAACCGTGGCTATATCAAGGCCAAGGCGGTAGTGACCAAGCGTATTCGCACGCTGAACGTACACGGTCAGCAGGTGGATACCATCGGTATTCCGATTCACTGGGGTTATGAGGGCGTGGCGAAGAAAGGGTTCATTGCGAACACCCTGACGCCATTCGTCGGTGATGCGAACACGCAGACGCCGGAGTTTAAGGCCTTCCTCGTGAACGTGGAAAAGGTGTAACGGAGACGACTTATGGCTTATCAATCTCAGGACATTATTCGTCGTTCCGCGACTAACGGTTTCACGCCCGCGCCTCAGGCGCGGGACCACCAGCAGGAAGTGGCGAAGCTTATCGACGTTACCACCTGTATCGGCTGTAAAGCCTGTCAGGTGGCCTGTTCAGAGTGGAACGACCTCCGTGACGAAGTGGGTCACAACGTCGGGGTGTACGACAACCCGGCCGACCTGACCGCCAAGTCCTGGACGGTAATGCGTTTCTCTGAAGTGGAGCAGAACGACAAACTGGAATGGCTTATCCGCAAAGATGGCTGTATGCACTGTGCGGATCCGGGCTGCCTGAAGGCGTGTCCGTCAGAAGGGGCTATCATTCAGTATGCCAACGGCATTGTCGACTTCCAGTCCGAGCAGTGCATCGGCTGCGGCTACTGCATCGCGGGCTGCCCGTTTGACGTGCCGCGACTGAACCCGGAAGACAACCGCGTCTACAAATGTACGCTGTGCGTTGACCGCGTGAACGTTGGCCAGGAGCCAGCCTGCGTGAAAACCTGTCCAACCGGCGCCATCCACTTTGGCTCCAAAGAGGATATGAAAACGCTGGCGGCCGAACGCGTGGGTGAACTGAAAACCCGTGGTTACGATAACGCTGGCCTGTACGATCCGGCCGGTGTGGGCGGTACGCACGTCATGTACGTGTTGCACCATGCCGACAAGCCGAATCTGTATCACGGCCTGCCGGAGAACCCGGAAATCAGCGCCACCGTGAAGTTCTGGAAAGGCATCTGGAAACCGCTGGCAGCGGTAGGCTTTGCTGCCACCTTCGCAGCGAGCATCTTCCACTACGTCGGCGTCGGTCCGAACCGCGCGGAAGAGGAAGACGACAACCTGCATGAAGAGAAAGACGAGGTGCGCAAATGAAAAAACGTGACACCATCGTGCGCTACACCGCGCCGGAACGCATCAACCACTGGGTCACCGCCTTCTGCTTTATGCTGGCGGCGATAAGCGGGCTGGGGTTCTTCTTCCCGTCCTTCAACTGGCTGATGCAGATACTGGGTACGCCGCAACTGGCGCGCATCCTTCACCCGTTCGTGGGTGTGGTGATGTTTGCCTCGTTTATCATCATGTTTTTCCGTTACTGGCACCATAACCTAATCAATCGGGATGATATCTTTTGGGCGAAGAATATTCGTAAGATCGTCGTCAACGAGGAAGTGGGTGACACCGGGCGTTATAACTTCGGCCAGAAGTGCGTATTCTGGGCGGCGATTATCTTCCTGGTCCTGTTGCTGGTGAGCGGCGTGATCATCTGGCGTCCGTACTTTGCGCCTGCTTTCTCAATCCCGGTGATCCGATTCGCGCTGATGCTGCATTCATTTGCCGCAGTGGCGTTAATTGTGGTTATCATGGTGCATATTTACGCCGCCCTCTGGGTGAAAGGCACCATTACCGCGATGGTGGAAGGATGGGTAACCAAAACGTGGGCGAAGAAACATCACCCGCGCTGGTACCGTGAAGTCCGCCAGAAACAGGAAAAGTCATCTGAATGAGTATTCGCATAATCCCGCAAGATGAGCTGGGGTCGAGCGAGAAACGCACGGCGGAATATATTCCGCCGTTGTTATTCCCCAGACTCAAGAACCTCTACAACCGCCGTGCAGAGCGCCTGCGCGAGCTGGCAGAGAACAACCCGCTGGGCGATTTTCTGCGTTTTGCCGCGCTGGTTGCCCATGCGCAGGAAGTGGTGCTGTACGACCACCCGCTGCAAATGGATCTGACTGCGCGCATCAAAGAAGCCAGTGAGCAGGGCAAGCCGCCGCTGGCTATTCACGTCCTGCCGCGTGACAAGCACTGGCATAAGCTGCTGCATTCTCTGATTGCCGAGCTGAAGCCCGAGATGAGCGGCACCGCGCTGGCGGTCATTGAGAACCTGGAAAAAGCCTCCGATCAGGAGCTGGAAGAGATGGCGAGCGCGCTGTTTGCCTCTGACTTCTCGCTGGTCAGCAGCGATAAAGCGCCGTTTATCTGGGCTGCGCTGTCGCTCTACTGGGCGCAAATGGCCAGTCTGATCCCCGGTAAAGCGCGCGCCGAATACGGCGAAGCGCGCCAGTTCTGTCCGGTGTGTGGCTCAATGCCAGTCTCCAGCATGGTACAGATCGGCACCACCCAGGGGCTGCGCTACCTGCATTGCAACCTGTGTGAAACAGAGTGGCATGTGGTGCGCGTGAAGTGCAGCAACTGCGAGCAGACCCGCGATCTGAACTACTGGTCGCTGGAAAATGAAGACGCGGCGGTAAAAGCCGAAAGTTGCGGCGATTGCGGTACGTATCTGAAGATTCTGTATCAGGAAAAAGACCCGAAAGTTGAAGCGGTGGCCGACGATCTCGCCTCGCTGATTCTGGACGCCAAAATGGAGCAGGAGGGCTTTGCCCGTAGCTCTATCAACCCGTTCCTGTTCCCGGGTGAAGGGGAGTAATCCCCTGTAATAGTGCCGGGCGGCGCAAGCTTGCCCGGCCTACAGTTGATAAGGCGTAACGACCTCATCAATACCCGAAAAATCTTTCGTATTTCGAGAAATCAACGGACATTTTCTGCTCTGGGCTGTGGCCAGAATGATGGCATCAGGCAGTTTCATTCCATGCTTTTCACGCAGTAAAACGCTTCTTTCCGCGATATCCCGAGACACATCTATAATTTCGAAAGCGCCCATCACGGCTGCCGTTTTCGCTTCATGACCATGCCTGCGTGCGCCCACCATCACCTCCATCCAGGTAATTAAGCTAATGGCTCGATGTGACGCGGCATGATCAATCGCATCCGCAGCTTCGACACGGTTGTTGAAGAGATCAATGAGAATATTGGTATCAAACACGGCCATATTATTCACGATCACCATTCCTCACGCAGCTTACGTTCATACTCCAGTCCGTCTTCTTTCTTGTCTCCCCACAAGCCAAGCGCAGCGCGGATAACAGACGAACTCTGCTGGTCGAGATACAGCTCTATCGCCTCCCGTAGCAGCTCAGCGCGCGGCTGATTTCGCAGTTGCTTGAGGTTATCCAGCCGTTGAATCACGTCATCAGATAAATCGATCAGTATTCTGCCCATATCCAGTTCCGCCAAAACACTCATATATCACCTTAGTATATCATCTGCGGTTAATTTTCAGGCAAAATACACCTTATCAATTTAGGGTTAAAGGGCATTTTTTCGAGAGTAATCAATTTTGCGAGCCGCTTTCCATATCGTTTGCATCCTCAGATTTCGCTGTTTTCATCTGCACTAAATCAGGCTATAAATCTGTATATACATACAGCAAAAGGACATCACCATGGCACTGGAAAAGGGTATTGATAAGCTTGTGCAGGATTTTATCGCTGCAGGCCGACCTGGCGCGCGTAAGCAGAGTATTGATGACCGGAGAGCCGGATATGTAGCCAGCACTGTACTTGCCGGCGAAACCGAAACCCGCGTGCAGGTTGAAACGCTTGTCATTGATGGCCTTACCTTTCGGGTATTCTCGCCTCTCAATGTCGCTGAAACGTTACCTTGTGCCCTCTACTACCATGGCGGTTGTTTTGTCAGCGGTGGGTTTGCAACCCATGACAATCAGCTCCGCCAGCTGGCGTTTTACGGTCAGTGTCGGGTGATTGCGGTTCAGTACAGGCTGGCACCGGAGCATACCTTCCCCGCTGCGCATGATGATGCAGAGAGAGCGGCGGAGCTTGTCTGGCAACATGCAGAAAAAGTCGGCGTGGATAAAAACCGCATCACGCTTTGTGGTGACAGTGCAGGCGGCCATCTGGCGCTGGTCACCGCGCTGCGGCTCAAGGCTAAAACACAGTGGAATCCGGCCCAGCTTATCCTTATTTACCCTATGCTCGACGCCACAGCCAGCTTTGCAAGCTACACCCATAATGGGCAGGACTACGTTATCACGCGCGATACGCTGCTGAGTGGTTATGACATGTACCTGGCAGAGACAGACCGCCGGGACCCTGAAGCCAGCCCACTCTGGCGGGATGATTTCAACGGCCTGCCGCCGGTACACATTATTACCGCCGAGTACGATCCGCTATGCGACGAGGGTCAGGCGCTTTATCAACATATGACAGAACAAGGGGTTATTTGCACAGCGCAGCATTGGCTGGGTGTCATCCACGGCTTCTTCCAGCTTGCCGGCGTCAGTCCATCAGCGCGAGATGTTCTTCGGGACATCGCCTGGCGGATCAACTCCGCCCGGCGATAACATCGGGGAACCTTATTCCTCCTCGTTCCCGCCCTCTTCATACGCGCCAAACGGCTTCGCAGGCAGAACGATATAGGTACCTTCAAACACCGCGCCTGGGGTTTCATCGCCAAAGAGTTCAACCTGCATCTGTACACGGGCTTTGCGGCCGCGCGCCAGGCGGTCGAGATCGCCCCCCAAAGAGCCGAGATCGGCCACGGCGCTCGGTTTGCCGCTTATGGGGGCGCTGTAGCGAATATGGGCATCAGCCAGAATGATCGTGCCGCCAAGGTGGCGTTCACGCAGCATCAGCCAGATAAGCCCCCAGCCGGTGAGCGTGGCGAGCGAAAACAGGCTGCCGGCAAATAGCGTGTGGTGTGGGTTCTGGTTGCCGGTTTCCGGCATGGTGGTAATGAATTTTTGCCCGGTGTACTGCTGAATACGCACCCCCATCTTTTCACTGAGAGGGATGTGCTGATACCAGGCCTGCTGAAGCTGTCCGCACCAGTCCGCGCGGTGGAGAATATCATCCAGCGTGGCGATGGGTTTAATCATCAAAAAGTGGCGAATCGGCGTGGTTTGCGGGGTCGTAATTTCCCCCTGATTAACAAAACCGAGTTTGGCGAAGAACTCAACGGCATCTTCGCGGGCGCTACAGGTCACGCGCTTAACGCCTTCCTGACGGGCCACTGACTCCAGGGTCATGGCCATCAACGTACCTAACCCTTTGTCCTGCACGGAGGGATGGACCGCCATAAAACGAATAGAGGCTTCGTTATCGGCATTAATATACAGACGCCCGACGGCAACGAGGTTACCCTCTTCGTCCATCACCATCTGATGATGTGCCATGGCGTCCCAGGCGTCGCGTTCAGACCCTTTAGGCTGATGTAATGGCTTGCGCAGCATTTCCCAGCGGAACTGGTAATAGGCTTCTAACTCTTCTTCCGTTTGCGGTACTCGAAGGTGATACATAGCTGTACTCTCTCTTGTTACCCGCGGCCACGCCGCCAGTTGGCTCATACCTGGAGCCAGAATGTAACGGGGCCATCGTTCACCAGCGATACCTGCATATCTGCAGCAAATCGTCCGGTTTGCGTATTCATTTCCTGTTGGCGACAACGCTCAACAAAGTACTCGTAAAGCGCTTCTGCCTGATCCGGGGCCGCACCTTTTGAGAAACTCGGGCGCATGCCGCGTTCGGTATCGGCGGCCAGTGTAAACTGGGAAACCACCAGCACGCTTCCGCCCGATTGCTGGACGTTAAGGTTCATCTTGCCTTCCGCATCACTGAAGATACGGTAGCCCAGCACGCGTTCACATAAGCGGTTGGCTTTTTGTTCGTCGTCATCCTTTTCGACACCTAACAACACTAAAAGTCCTGGGCCAATTTCACCCGTCACCTCTCCCTCCACGGTGACGCTGGCACGGGTTACGCGCTGTATCAATGCAATCATGGTTGGTCTGCTTCTTGTTGTTTTTCAGCTTCTGCTGCTTTTTTAAGTTCGCGGTATACGCCGAGAGTGACAGTTATTTCCGCACCAAGCAAGACGATACACCAGGTCCAGTAAACCCAGACAAACAAAATGGGGATCACCGCCAGTACGCCATAAATGAGCTGATAGGAGGGGAACATGGTGATGTAAAGGGCAAACCCTTTTTTGCCCAGTTCGAAGAGTACCGCTGCCACCAGTGCGCCAACAACCGCATCACGGTTCGGCACGCGCGTGGTCGGCACCACACTGTAGAGCAGCCAGAAAGAGAGCCACGATAAAATCAGCGGGAAGATACGCAACACGTTATCAATGGCACCGTTGAGATCGCTGGCCCAGCGCAGGGAGAGCAGATAGGAGCTAATCGCCAGGCTCGCCCCCGCCAGCAACGGGCCGAGAGTTAAAATCATCCAGTAAACAGCAAAGGAGTAGACCTTCGGGCGGACTTTTTTACTCCGCCAGATCGTATTAAGCGCACTGTCGATGGAGTACATCAGCAGAAGCGCGGTGACGATAAGCCCGCACGCCCCCACTGCCGTCATCTTGCTGGAGTTTGCGACAAACTGTTCAATGTAGTTCTGGATCACATCGCCAGTGGCAGGAATAAAATTCGCAAAGACGAAGTGACGCAGCTGCAGGCTGACCTCTGCAAACATGGGAAAAGCGGAAAAAAGGGCAAAAATAACCGCCACCAGCGGTACCAGGGAGAGCAACGACACGTAGGCGAGGTTACCCGCCAGCGTGGTCATGTTGTCCTCATCAATACGGTGCCAGAGGAGTTTTAGCCAGGCCCTGAGCGGGCGAGTATGGTGCGTGGCTTTTTGATGAACGGTTTTTAGCATAACTGCTTCGCAAAGTAGTTCGGTATCGTCTCTTTTCCGGTCACCAGAATTGACGTAATACCCAACTGGTTAGCTCCCTCTATATTATCGGCATTGTCATCGAAAAAGACCGCATCGGACGCGGAGAATCCTTCCGCTTGCAGTACCGCCTGATAAATCCGCGCTTCGGGTTTACGCATCCCCATCTCCTGCGAGAGGTAGATTTTATCTGCTGCGGCCTTAACTTCTGGATATTCTTCAGGCCAGAACGTGGTGTGCAGGCGGTTGGTGTTCGACAGCACGACGACCCGGTGACCCTGCTCGCGAAGTTTATGCATGATGTCGATAACCTCAGGGCGGATAGCGACAAATACAGCCTGCCAGCCGTGGGAGAACTGTTCGTAGCTTAACGGCAGATCCATTTCATGGCACAGACGTTCAGCAAACACTTCGTCGCTGATCTCACCCCGTTCATGCTGATGGAATGTCTCGCCCATGGCGAAACTCTGTTTTAACGTCGCCAGCGGGACACGGCTAAAATCGCTCCATGCGCCCAGCACCCGATTGAAATCGATATCGACGATTACATTTCCTAAGTCAAAGATATAAAGCATGTTTATCTCCTGCTCGCCGTGGAAAAGTAACTGTAGCGGGAAAGATAAGGTTTGGCTATGCGCCAGATTCAGCTTAAAGAAAGGAACGGCCCGAAGGGATTTTCGGGCCGTCAGAAAGGTTATCCAGCCTGCTGCTCGTCGCCTGTGCTGACTTCGACAACTTCTACCTTGCTGAATTTGAGATGGTTATGTAGCGCAGAGCCGGGCAGTTCATCGGTAAAGAGCGCCGTTGCCTGCGCCACGTTGCCAATTTCCACGGCGGCAGAGGCGGTGTATTTCGTATGATCGGCCGCCAGTAAAATATGTCTGGCATGAGCCATCATCGTTTTCACCACGCTGGCTTCATTGACGTCAAACTCCATCATCGCGCCGTCGTGTTCAATCGCCCCCACGCTGGTCACCAGATAATCCGCCCGAAAGCCAGACACGAACGCCGTCGCCGCCGGACCGATAATGCCGCCGTTATGTGGACGCAGCGTACCGCCGGGCACCATCACCTCAAAACGCGGATTTTTATAGAGGATGTGTGCCACCCGCAGACTGTTAGTGATGATACGCAGATGGTTATGGTTGAGCAGTGCACGGGCCACGTGCTCCACGGTCGTGCCAATGGTGATGAAAATAGTCGAACCATCAGGAATATAGTCGGCAATTGCTTCGGCAATCGCCCGCTTCTCTTCAGTCAGCGACACTTCGCGCTGCTCAAAGGCCGTGTTCACCACGCTGGATGCCCTGCCCGCACCGCCATGATGTCGCGTAATCAGTCCCTGTTCGCTCAGCTTGCGGATATCCCGGCGCACGGTTTGCGTCGAGACGTCCAGCAGCTGCGCCAGTTCATCAATGTTCATATATCCGCGATCGGCTATCAGCGTCAGCAGCTGATCGTGACGCGGGTTGCCGGTCAGTTCGGTAAGGCTCATGGGCTGTCCTCTGAAAACCATCACGCCCCGCATTTTATACAAAAAGTGACAAAAAAGAGCGGGTTTGATCACAGTCGGGTATACCTGCGCGACCGCCGGGCTGAGTACATTTCAGCGCGGCGACGGCGCTGGCGAAACGCACGGCTTGCGCTGGAGATAACCGTTGCGCCAGGCTGACCGCCAGGGCACCGTGGAAAACATCCCCCGCCCCGGTGGTATCAACCACCTCGACCTCAAAACCCGGCTGATGGCACAGGGCATCGTTCTCCAGCCAAAAGCAGCCGTCCCGGCCCTGCGTGACATAGACGTGTCCATTTGTGAGCGTTTGTGCTTTTTTAAGCGCACCTTCCGTTTCCTCAAGATGGCTTACCCGACGCAGCCCCGGCGCGGAAAAGGCAGCATGATCGCTGAGGGCGATAAGTTCCGCGATGTCCTGAGGGGTTGTATCCGCATCGAGCAACGTTGTGACGCCTTGCTGACGGGCAAGGGTAAACGCCTGCTTCGCCCCTTCATGCCAACGCACATCGGCTAAAACAATATCCCATTGCGAGAAGTCGATACCCTGCAGCCAGTCTGCCGCAGCGGGAAGATCGGGGCTGGGATAGTTCGCGATGATGCGTTCCCCGCTGCCGTCCACCAGCACCGCCGATTGTGACGAGCGGGCATCTTTCACTATACGCGTATAGCGGGTGTTCACCCCCAGGGATTCCAGCTCCGCAAGCAGCCTTCTGCCGGTATCGTCGTCACCCACCCGACCAATAAAATCCACGGATGCCCCCAGTTTTGCCGCCGCCACCGCCGCAGTTGCCGCCGGGCCGCCGCCCACTTCCGTATAGTCTTTTGCGACATATTTCCCACCTTCTTTCGGTAAATCATCGAGATACCAGATGCGATCCAGCACGGTTATGCCGACACAAACGATGCGAGTCATGGTGCTTCCTTCTGCAATTTCTGATGCCTTCATTTTAATTTCATCAAATGTTTAAAAAGTGACCCCTGTCAATTTTTTGACTATAAATTACAAATACGATCAAAAACAGACAACATAAACGCGCAAAAATTGACACGATATGACAGGAGAGAGGCATGTCAGCAATCGCATTTATCGGTTTAGGGCAGATGGGCGCGCCAATGGCGAAGAATCTGTTGAAGCAAGGTCACCAGCTTCAGGTCTTTGATGTGAACCCGCAGGCGGTTCAGATCCTGGTGGAGAGCGGCGCGAAGGCGGCGGCAACGCCCGCGCAGGCCGCAACGGATGCCGAGTTCGTCATTACCATGCTGCCCAACGGCGACCTGGTGCGCAGCGTGTTGTTTGGCGAACACGGCGTTTGCGAAGGCTTATCTCGCAACGCGCTGGTGATCGATATGTCGACCATTCATCCCCTGCAAACCGACGCGTTGATCCACGACATGGCCGGGCGTGGCTTCAGCCTGATGGACGTACCTGTCGGGCGCACCTCAGACCATGCCATCGCCGGCACGCTGCTCCTGCTGGCAGGCGGCACGGCGGAGCAGGTTGAGCGCGCCACCCCCGTCTTAATGGCGATGGGCAATGAGCTGATTAACGCCGGCGGGCCGGGCATGGGCATCCGCGTGAAGCTTATCAATAACTACATGAGCATTGCGCTAAACGCCCTGTCCGCCGAGGCGGCCGTGCTGTGTGAAGCGCTCGGTCTCTCCTTTGAGGTGGCGCTCAAGGTCATGAGCGGCACGCCTGCAGGTAAAGGCCATTTCACCACCTCCTGGCCGAACAAGGTGCTGAAAGGGGATCTTTCACCCGCCTTCATGATCGACCTTGCACATAAAGATCTGGGGATCGCCCTGGACGTGGCCAACCAGCTCCACGTTCCGATGCCGCTGGGCGCGGCTTCCCGCGAAGTTTACAACCAGGCACGCGCCGCCGGGCGCGGGCGCGAAGACTGGACAGCCATTCTTGAACAGGTTCGCGCATCTGCCGGGCTGAAAAAATCACACTGATACGAAAGGACTGAGGAATGACGATGTACACCCTGAAAGATATCACCCGACCTTCCGGCGGTTTTGCGATGCTGGCCGTCGATCAGCGCGAAGCGATGCGCCTGATGTTTGCCGCAGCAGGTGCGCCGGTGCCGGTCACGGACCAGCATCTGACGGATTTTAAGGTCAACGCAGCGAAAATTCTGTCGCCGTACGCCTCTGCCATTCTCGTCGACCAGCAGTTCTGTTATCGCCAGATTGTGGAGCAGCAGGCCGTAGCTAAAAGCTGCGCGCTGATTGTGGCGGCCGACGAGTTTATTCCAGGGAACGGTATTCCCGTCGACAGCGTGACGATCGACAAGAACGTCGATGCGCAGGCGGTCAAACGCGATGGCGGCAAGGCGCTGAAATTACTGGTGCTATGGCGTAGCGATGAAGACGCGCAGCAGCGTCTTGAGATGGTGAAGGCATTTAACTCCCTGTGCCACGACAACGGCCTGCTGAGCATTATCGAGCCGGTGGTGCGTCCACCGCGTCGCGGCGCCGGGTTTAACCGCGAACAGGCGATTATCGATGCGGCCAAAGAGCTGGGTGACAGCGGTGCGGACCTCTACAAAGTGGAGATGCCGCTGTTGGGTAAAGGCACGCAGCAGGAACTGCTGGCGGCCTCGCAGAAGCTGAACGAGCACATCGCCATGCCGTGGGTGATCCTCTCCTCCGGCGTGGACGAAAAATTATTCCCGCGCGCCGTGAGCGTTGCCATGCAGGCGGGGGCATCAGGCTTTTTAGCCGGTCGCGCCGTCTGGTCATCGGTGATTGGCCTGCCGGACACCGGGCTGATGCTTCGCGATATTTCCGTACCTAAACTGCAGCGCCTGGGTGAGATCGTCGACGAAATGATGGCTCGCCGTTAAGAAAGGACCCGAACATGAAATGGTTTAACACCCTGAGCCATAACCGCTGGCTCGAACAAGAGACCGACCGCATTCTTGATTTCGGTAAAAACGCAGCCGTACCGACCGGCTTCGGCTGGCTGGGCAATAACGGGCAGGTTCGCAGCGATATGGGCACGCATCTGTGGATCTCCGCCCGTATGCTGCACGTTTACGCGGTGGCGGCGAACATGGGTCGTCCCGGTGCGTATGCCCTGGTTGAGCACGGCATCAATGCCCTGAACGGCCCGCTGCGCGACAAACAGTACGGCGGCTGGTACGCCTGTGTTAACGATGAAGGCGTGGTGGATGCCTCCAAGCAGGGCTATCAGCACTTCTTCGTGCTGCTGGGTGCGGCGAGCGCCGTCACCACCGGACACCCACAGGCGCGCAGGCTGCTGGACGACGCCATTGAGGTGATTGAGCGCTACTTCTGGAGCGAACAGGAGCAGATGTGCCTGGAGTCCTGGGATGAAGCGTTCAGCAAAACGGAAGATTACCGCGGCGGTAACGCCAACATGCACGCTGTGGAAGCCTTCCTCATCGTGTATGACGTAACCCACGATCGTAAATGGCTCGACCGCGCGCTGCGCATCGCCTCAGTGATTATTCACGACGTGGCGCGCAAAGGTGAGTATCGCGTTAACGAGCATTTCGATACCAACTGGAACCCGATCCGCGACTACAACATCGATAATCCCGCCCACCGTTTTCGCGCCTACGGCGGCACACCAGGGCACTGGATTGAGTGGGGCCGCCTGATGCTGCACCTGCGTGCCGCGCTGGAAGCCCGCTTCGAAACCCCACCGGCGTGGCTGCTGGAAGACGCAAAAGGACTGTTCCACGCCACCATCCGCGATGCCTGGGCGCCAGACGGAGCCGATGGGTTCGTCTACTCCGTTGGCTGGGACGGCAAGCCTATCGTGCGCGAACGCGTGCGCTGGCCGATCGTCGAGGCGATGGGCACAGCGTATGCGCTCTACACCGTAACCGGCGAGGCGCAGTACGAAGCCTGGTATCAGAAATGGTGGGATTACTGCATCAAATACCTGATGGATTACGAGAACGGATCCTGGTGGCAGGAGCTGGACACCAACAACGAAGTGACCACCAAAGTCTGGGACGGCAAGCAGGATATTTACCATCTGCTGCACTGCCTGGTGATCCCCCGCCTGCCGCTGGCCCCGGGCTTAGCCCCTGCCGTAGCCGCCGGATTACTGGATAGCCAGGCCAAATAATAAAGACGGAGTTTTCTATGCGTACCCTACACAATATTGATCTGAAAAATAACGAACATGGCTTCACCCTGCGCTGGCAGGACCGTCTGGTTTTATCCCACTCCACCGATGAACCTTGCCTGTGGATCGGCGCGGGCGTTGCCGATATCGATATGTTTCGCGGCAACTTCAGCATCAAAGACAAGCTCAACGAAAAAATCGCCCTGACGGACGCGACCGTTACACAGCAAAGCGCAGGCTGGGCGATCCGCTTTACCCGTGGCGATGCGGTGAGCGCGACGCTGCTGGTGGGTGTGGATGCGGAAGGCCGTCTGGAACTGAAGCTGAAGAATGATGCCACCTGTCACAACCGCATCTGGCTGCGGCTGGCGGCCCAGCCTGAAGATCATATCTACGGCTGCGGCGAGCAGTTCTCGTACTTTGATCTGCGCGGAAAGCCGTTCCCGCTGTGGACCAGCGAACAGGGGGTGGGCCGCAATAAGCAGACCTACGTGACCTGGCAGGCCGACTGCAAAGAGAACGCGGGCGGCGATTATTACTGGACCTTCTTCCCCCAGCCTACCTTCGTGAGCACCCAGAAGTACTACTGCCACGTGGATAACAGCTGCTACATGAACTTCGACTTCAGCGCGCCGGATTTCCACGAACTGGCGTTCTGGGAAGATAACGCCACGCTGCGCTTTGAATGTGCAGAAACCTACGTCGATCTGCTGGAAAAACTCACCGGCCTGTTGGGGCGACAGCCGGAGCTGCCGGACTGGGTTTACGACGGCGTGACGCTGGGCATTCAGGGCGGCACCGGGGTGTGTCAGCACAAGCTCGACGTCATGCGCCAAGGCGGGGTGAAGGTGAACGGCATCTGGGCGCAGGACTGGTCCGGCATCCGCATGACCTCCTTTGGCAAACGCGTGATGTGGAACTGGAAGTGGAACAGCGAGCTGTATCCGCAGCTTAATGAGCGTATTGCACAGTGGAAACAGGAAGGCGTGCAGTTCCTCTCTTATATCAACCCGTACGTCGCCAGCGACAAAGATCTCTGTGAAGAGGCGGCAAAACGCGGCTATCTGACCAAAAATGCCGACGGCAAGGACTACCACGTCGAGTTTGGCGAGTTTTACGCGGGCGTCATCGACCTGACCAACCCGGAAGCCTACGGCTGGTACAAAGAGGTGATCAAAAAGAACCTGATCGAACTGGGCTGCAGTGGCTGGATGGCCGATTTTGGCGAATATCTGCCAACCGATACCTTCCTGCACAACGGCGTCAGCGCGGAGATCATGCATAACGCCTGGCCTGCCCTGTGGGCCAAATGTAACTACGAGGCGCTGGAAGAGACCGGCAAGCTCGGCGAGATCCTGTTCTTCATGCGCGCGGGTTATACCGGCAGCCAGAAGCACTCGGTAATGATGTGGGCGGGAGATCAGAACGTCGACTGGAGCCTGGACGACGGTCTGGCGTCCGTCGTACCTGCTGCGCTGTCTCTGGCGATGACCGGTCACGGGCTGCACCACAGCGACATCGGCGGCTATACCACCCTGTTCGAGATGAAACGCACCAAAGAGCTGTTGCTGCGCTGGTGCGACTTCAGCGCCTTTACGCCGATGATGCGTACCCACGAAGGTAACCGCCCGGGTGACAACTGGCAGTTCGACGGCGACGCCGAAACCATCGCGCACTTTGCACGTATGACCACCGTGTTCACCACCCTGAAGCCGTACATCAAAGCTGCGGTTGCGCAGAACGCGAAAAGTGGCCTGCCGGTGATGCGACCGTTGTTCCTGCATTATGAAGACGACGCGCGCGCCTACACGCTGAAATACCAGTACCTGTTTGGCCGCGATCTGCTGGTGGCACCGGTTCATGAAGAGGGCCGCCACGACTGGACGCTCTATCTGCCGCAGGACAACTGGGTGAATGTGTGGACGGGTGAAACCTGCCAGGGCGGTGAGGTGACCGTTGCTGCCCCGCTCGGCAAACCACCGGTCTTCTATCGCCAGCAAAGCGAATGGGCAGATCTGTTTAATACCTTACGTCATATCTGATAAGGCTCGCCCGCGGGGAAACCTGCGGGCAGACGGAGAACAATAATGAGTCAACATACTTCTGATCCGGCAACCCTACGCCTGCCGTTTAAAGAAAAACTCGCCTACGGGATGGGCGATCTCGGCTCTAACATCCTGCTGGATATCGGCACGCTGTATCTGCTAAAGTTTTATACCGACGTGCTGGGCCTGCCGGGTACCTACGGTGGGATCATCTTCCTGATTGCCAAATTCTTTACCGCCTTCACCGATATGGGTACCGGGATCATGCTCGACTCCCGGCGCAACATCGGCCCGAAAGGGAAATTCCGCCCGTTCGTGCTGTATGCCGCCTTCCCGGTGACCTTGCTGGCGATTGCCAACTTCGTCGGCACGCCGTTTGAAATCACCGGTAAAACGGTGATGGCAACGGTGCTGTTCATGCTGTACGGCCTGTTCTTCAGCATGATGAACTGCTCTTACGGCGCGATGGTGCCCGCCATCACCAAAAACCCGGACGAGCGCGCCTCGCTGGCCGCCTGGCGTCAGGGCGGCGCCACGCTTGGCCTGCTGCTTTGTACCGTCGGTTTTGTCCCGGTAATGAACCTGATTGAGGGCAACGATCAGCTTGGCTATATCTTTGCCGCCACGCTTTTCTCGCTGTTCGGGCTGTTCTTTATGTGGTGGTGCTACAAAGGCGTGACCGAGCGTTACGTCGAGACTCAGCCTGCTCATCCGGCGCAAAAACCGGGGCTGTTGCAGTCGTTTCGCGCCATTGCCGGAAACCGTCCGCTGTTTATCCTGTGCATCGCCAACCTCTGCACGCTGGGTGCCTTTAACGTCAAACTCGCCATCCAGGTTTACTACACGCAGTACGTGCTGAACGACCCGATCCTGCTGTCGTACATGGGTTTCTTCAGCATGGGCTGTATTTTTATCGGCGTCTTTATGATGCCAGGCGCGGTGCGGCGCTTCGGCAAGAAAAAAGTCTATATCGGCGGGCTGATGGTTTGGGTGGCGGGCGATCTGCTCAACTACTTCTTCGGCGGCGGCTCGGTGAGCTTTGTGGCGTTCTCCTGCCTGGCCTTCTTCGGCTCCGCGTTCGTGAACAGCCTGAACTGGGCGCTGGTATCCGATACCGTGGAATACGGCGAGTGGCGCACCGGCGTGCGATCTGAAGGAACGGTTTACACCGGCTTTACCTTCTTCAGGAAGGTATCTCAGGCACTGGCGGGCTTCTTCCCGGGGATCATGCTCACGCAAATTGGCTATGTGCCCAACGTGGTGCAATCCGCCGGAACGGTTGAAGGACTGCGGCAGCTGATTTTTATCTATCCGAGCCTGCTGGCGGTCATCACCATTGTGGCGATGGGCTGTTTCTACAATCTCAACGAGAAGATGTATGTGCGCATCGTGGAAGAGATCGAACTGCGTAAACGTACGGCATAAATGACGAGATAGAGCGCCCTGCGGGCGCTCTGAGGATCGACCATGACACATAACACTGATCCGTTAACCCTGAAATTGAGCCTGCGAGAGAAGTGCGCCTACGGGATGGGCGATTTTGGCTCGAATCTGATGCTGTGTATTGGCACGCTGTATCTGCTGAAGTTTTACACCGACGAACTGGGCATGCCCGCTTTCTATGGCGGCATTATTTTCCTGGTAGCGAAGTTTTTTACCGCGTTCACCGACATGCTGACCGGCGTGCTGCTGGACTCCCGGCGTAACATCGGCGCGAAAGGAAAATTCCGGCCATTCATTCTTTATGCCTCCGTCCCGGTGGCGCTGGTCGCGACGGCGCAGTTTATGGCCAACGACTTTAGCCTGACGGTGAAAACGGCGCTCGCCACCGTGCTCTTCATGATGTTTGGCCTCTGCTATAGCCTGATGAACTGCGCCTACGGTGCGATGGTCCCGGCCATTACCAAAAACCCGAACGAGCGCGCACAGCTTGCGGCGTGGCGTCAGGGCGGCGCAACCGTGGGGCTGTTGCTCTGCACCGTCGGCTTTATGCCCATTCAGGCGCTGTTCGTCAGCCAGCCCTCCCTCGGCTATCTGGTGGCGGCGCTGGTGTTCGTCACCGGTGGCCTGTTCTGCATGTGGTGGTGCTACAGCGGCGTGAAAGAGCGCTACGTGGAGCTTACGCCCGATCACCATAAGCCCGGCATTCTGAAATCATTCTGCGCGATTTTCCGCAATCCGCCGCTGCTGGTGTTGTGTATCGCCAACCTGTGTACCCTTGCCGCCTTTAACATCAAGCTGGCGATTCAGGTCTATTACACCCAGTACGTGCTAAACGATCTGCATTTGCTGTCGTGGATGGGCTTTTTCAGCATGGGCTGCATTCTGATTGGCGTGTTTCAGGTGCCCGGCGCGGTGAAGCGCTTTGGCAAAAAACCGGTCTATCTGGGCGGGCTGGCGCTGTGGGCGGTGGGCGACGTGCTGAACTTCTTATGGGGGACCAGTTCCCTGCTGTTCGTGCTGTTTTCCTGCATGGCGTTTTTCGGCACGGCGTTTGTGAACAGCCTGAACTGGGCGCTGGTACCGGATACCGTTGATTACGGCGAGTGGAAAACGGGCATTCGTGCTGAAGGGTCGGTTTATACCGGCTATACCTTCTCGCGCAAAATCTCTGCCGCCCTCGCCGGTTTTCTGCCTGGCATCATGCTGACCCAGATTGGCTACGTTCCCCATGCGGTGCAGAGCGCTGGCACGCTACTTGGTCTGCGTCAGCTTATTTTCCTCTGGCCGTGCGGCCTGGCTGTCGTTGCCGCCGTGACCATGGGGCTGTTTTATAAACTCAACGAAGCGCGCTTCGCCTTTATTATCGAGGAGATTGGAAAACGGAAAAAACAAACCGCGAATACCCCTGAGATAACCACCAACAATAAAGCGTCAGCAGTCACTTTATAACAATAAAACCGGCCACTATGTCCTTCCTGTTCATCAGGAGGGAAGCCTTTCTGTACCTGATACATGGACAAATTATGAAAAGAATCATTACTGTACTGATCGTGTCGTCTGTGTCCTGCCCGGTATTTGCCGGGGCTTATGTCGAAACCCGCGAAGCATACAATACGGCCTCTGAGCTGCACGAGGTGATCCTGCGTGCAGGCTATAACTTCGATATGGGCGCGGGGCTGATGTTCACCAATGCCTATAACGTGGGGAAATGGGATGAGCTTAAGCACAGCTATAACGAAATAGAGGGGTGGTATCCGCTCTTTAAACCCACCGATAAGCTCACCTTCCAGCCCGGCGGATTGATTAACGACAGCAGCGCAGGATCGGGTGGTGCGGTCTATTTAGATACCAATTATAAATTTACGGACGGGTTCAACCTGACGTTCCGCTATCGCTATAACCATAACAATTACGATACGCCGGACTATAACGGGCAGATGGATAAGAACGATACGCACGAGTTTGCTAACTACTGGAATTTCAAAGTGACGGATGCGTTTTTTTATACCTTTGAACCGCACTTTTTCCAGCGGGTGAATGATTACCACAGCAAAAATGGCAAAGATCATCACTGGGAAATTACCAATAAATTCAGCTACAAGATCGACAAAAACTGGCTGCCATATCTTGAACTGCAGTGGCTGGACAGATGGAATGATTACAACCGGGAGCAGTACCGGATTCGCCTGGGATTGCGGTATTCGTTCTAATAAAAAAGCCGCTGAGCAATCAGCGGCTTTTTACTGCCGGGCGGCGCATGCGCTTACCCGGCTAACGGATTGACCGTATTACTCTTCTTTCGCACCGCGCATTGCACGTTTACGATCGTTCTCGGTCAGGTGACGTTTACGGATACGGATAGACAGTGGAGTCACTTCTACCAGTTCGTCGTCATCGATGAATTCCAGAGCCTGCTCCAGCGTCATCTTGATCGGTGGAACCAGAACCGTTGCTTCGTCAGTACCGGACGCACGCATGTTGGTCAGTTTCTTACCGGTCAGGCAGTTTACCGTCAGGTCGTTAGAACGACTGTGAATACCGATGATCTGGCCTTCATACACTTCAGCACCGTGACCCAGGAACAGCTTACCGCGATCCTGCAGACCGAACAGCGCAAACGCAACCGCTTTACCCTGACCGTTAGAGATCAGCACGCCGTTGTTACGCTGGCCCACTTCACCCGGACGTACGTCGTCGTAGTGGCTGAAGGTGGAGTACAGCAGACCAGTACCGGAAGTCATGGTCATGAACTCAGAACGGAAGCCGATCAGGCCACGGCTTGGGATCACGTAGTCGAGACGTACGCGGCCTTTGCCATCTGGATTCATGTTTTTCAGGTCGCCTTTACGCTCACCCAGAGCCTGCATCACAGAACCCTGGTGCTGCTCTTCAACGTCCAGCGTTACGTTTTCGAACGGCTCTTGTTTACGGCCGTCGATTTCGCGGAAGATAACTTTCGGACGGGAAACCGCCATCTCGAAACCTTCACGACGCATGTTTTCGATCAGAACAGACAGGTGCAGTTCACCACGACCGGATACGCGGAAGGCATCAGCGTCTTCCGTTTCTTCAACGCGCAGCGCAACGTTGTGCACTAGCTCTTTGTTCAGGCGGTCAAGGATCTGACGAGAGGTAACGAATTTACCTTCTTTACCACAGAACGGAGAGGTGTTGACGTTGAAGAACATGGTTACCGTTGGTTCATCAACAGACAGGGCTGGCAGCGCTTCCACGTTCTGCGGGTCGCAGATGGTGTCAGAGATGTTCAGCTCGCCCAGACCGGTGATTGCGATGATATCGCCCGCTTCAGCCAGATCGCTGTCGATACGCTCCAGACCCAGGTGAGTCAGCACTTTGCCCACTTTACCGTTACGGGTTTTGCCTTCGCTATCGATGATAGTAACCTGCTGGTTCGGCTTCACTTTACCGCGTTTGATGCGGCCGATACCGATAACGCCAACGTAGTTGTTGTAGTCCAGCTGGGAGATCTGCATCTGCAGAGGACCATCAAGATCAACATCCGGAGCCGGTACGTGATCGACAATCGCCTGATACAGCGGGGTCATGTCTTCCGCCATATCTTCGTGATCCAGACCTGCAATACCATTCAGCGCCGAAGCGTAGATGATAGGGAAGTCCAGCTGCTCGTCGGTCGCGTCAAGGTTAACGAACAGGTCGAACACCTGATCAACAACCCAGTCAGGACGTGCGCCAGGACGGTCAACCTTGTTGATAACAACAATAGGCTTCAGGCCATGGGCAAATGCTTTTTTGGTCACGAAACGCGTTTGCGGCATTGGGCCGTCAAAGGCGTCAACCACCAGCAGCACGGAATCCACCATGGACATCACGCGCTCAACTTCACCACCGAAGTCGGCGTGCCCTGGGGTATCAACGATGTTGATACGGTAGTCATTCCATTTGATAGCGGTGTTTTTCGCGAGGATGGTAATCCCACGCTCTTTCTCCAAATCGTTGGAGTCCATCACACGCTCTTGAGTTTCGGCACGTGCATCAAACGTACCGGATTGCTGCAGCAGCTTATCAACCAGGGTAGTTTTACCATGGTCAACGTGCGCGATGATGGCGATGTTACGCAAATTTTCGATCACAACTTTGCCTCAGGCATTAGAAATAGCGCGTTATTGTACACGGATTAATCGCACTACAAAACAGGATCACAAACATCCCCCGCAAACAAGTATTGCAGAGATGCTTTGTGATCGCTTTCACGGAGCGTAAAAAGGGCACTTTAACGAAAATTGCACCAATATGGTGCTCAGTG
Source organism: Enterobacter cloacae complex sp. OE43NF (assembly GCF_023544405.1). Classification (NCBI taxonomy): domain Bacteria; kingdom Pseudomonadati; phylum Pseudomonadota; class Gammaproteobacteria; order Enterobacterales; family Enterobacteriaceae; genus Enterobacter; species Enterobacter cloacae complex sp. OE43NF. Next base: position 15,486 of record NZ_JAMJFW010000008.1, on the reverse strand, counting down.
TTCACACTGAAGCACTATACTGGTGCAACATAACCATTGTGGTGCAGCACTTTTGCACTATGGTGCGCATGATAACGCCTTTTTGGGGTGTTTTAAAAGTTGGCACAGATTTCGCTTTATAAAAATACGGCAAAAAGATGGCCTCATAGCCACCTTGATAGAAGTTGAAGACCTCGTTACCACGACGACAATGACCAATCTGGAGAGTTAAGTATGTCCGCTGAACACGTTTTGACGATGCTGAACGAACATGAAGTGAAGTTTGTTGATCTGCGCTTCACCGATACTAAAGGTAAAGAACAGCACGTCACTATTCCTGCTCATCAGGTAAACGCCGAATTCTTTGAAGAAGGCAAAATGTTTGACGGCTCCTCCATTGGTGGCTGGAAAGGCATTAACGAATCTGACATGGTTCTGATGCCAGACGCGACCACGGCGGTCATTGATCCGTTCTTCGAAGAGCCAACCCTGATCATCCGTTGCGATATCCTCGAGCCAGGCACGCTGCAGGGCTACGACCGTGACCCACGCTCCATCGCTAAACGTGCAGAAGAGTACCTGCGTTCTACCGGCATCGCAGACACCGTTCTGTTCGGGCCAGAGCCAGAATTCTTCCTGTTCGATGACATTCGTTTCGGTGCCTCTATCTCTGGCTCCCACGTGGCTATCGACGACATCGAAGGTGCATGGAACTCCTCCACCAAATACGAAGGTGGTAACAAAGGTCACCGTCCTGGCGTGAAAGGCGGTTACTTCCCGGTTCCTCCGGTCGATTCTTCACAGGACATCCGTTCCACCATGTGTCTGGTGATGGAAGAGATGGGCCTGGTAGTTGAAGCTCACCACCACGAAGTGGCGACTGCTGGTCAGAACGAAGTGGCAACCCGCTTCAATACCATGACCAAAAAAGCGGACGAAATTCAGATCTACAAATACGTTGTGCACAACGTTGCACACCGTTTCGGTAAAACCGCGACCTTCATGCCAAAACCAATGTTTGGCGACAACGGTTCCGGTATGCACTGCCACATGTCCCTGTCCAAGAACGGTACCAACCTGTTCTCTGGTGACAAATATGCAGGTCTGTCTGAGCAGGCGCTGTACTACATTGGCGGCGTAATCAAACACGCTAAAGCGATCAACGCCCTGGCGAACCCAACCACCAACTCTTACAAGCGTCTGGTCCCAGGCTACGAAGCACCTGTTATGCTGGCTTACTCAGCGCGTAACCGTTCTGCTTCTATCCGTATCCCGGTGGTGGCTTCTCCTAAAGCGCGTCGTATCGAAGTGCGCTTCCCGGATCCAGCAGCTAACCCATACCTGTGCTTCGCAGCACTGCTGATGGCCGGTCTGGACGGTATCAAGAACAAGATCCACCCAGGCGAAGCAATGGACAAAAACCTGTATGACCTGCCGCCAGAAGAAGCGAAAGAGATCCCACAGGTTGCAGGCTCTCTGGAAGAAGCCCTGCAAGCACTGGACGCAGACCGCGAGTTCCTGACTGCGGGTGGCGTGTTCACTGACGACGCTATCGATGCTTACATCGCCCTGCGTACTGAAGAGAACGACCGCGTGCGCATGACTCCGCATCCGGTTGAATTCGAACTGTATTACAGCGTTTAAGTTACAACGGGTTTCGCGCCCCCCTTCAGGCGCGGCCCCGAAAGCTTTTTTTTGTTGCCGTGGAAACTTTCAGCCCATCTCCGGATGGGCTTTTTTCTCCACCAACAACCTGATCTCACGCGCTTTTTACGACGAAAAAGCTATACTGCACTAAATTAGTGCAACCAACTCCAGGAGACTGCTGAATGGCAACTGGCACGCTGCCCGATGCTGGGCAGATCCTCAATTCGTTAATTAACAGCATTTTGCTGGTCGACGACGAGCTGGCTGTTCATTACGCCAACCCGGCGGCGCAGCAACTGCTCGCCCAAAGCGCACGCAAACTGTTTGGCACTCCGCTGCCAGAATTATTGAGCTATTTTTCGCTGAACATTGGCCTGATGCAGGAAAGTCTGCAGGCCGGTCAGGGGTTCACCGATAACGAAGTGACGTTAGTGATCGACGGGCGCTCGCATATTTTGTCGCTTACCGCGCAACGTCTTCCTGAAGGGCTGATCCTGCTCGAAATGGCACCGATGGACAATCAGCGCCGACTGAGCCAGGAGCAACTTCAGCATGCGCAGCAAATTGCCGCCCGCGATCTGGTGCGGGGTCTGGCGCATGAAATCAAAAACCCACTGGGCGGATTACGCGGGGCGGCGCAGCTGTTAACCAAAGCGCTGCCGGATCCTGCGCTGGCGGAGTATACCAACGTCATCATTGAGCAGGCCGACCGCCTGCGTAACCTGGTTGACCGCCTGCTCGGGCCGCAACAGCCGGGTATGCATGTCACCGAAAGCATTCATAAAGTAGCTGAACGGGTGGTGAAGCTCGTCTCAATGGAGCTGCCGGAGAACGTTACGCTGGTGCGTGATTATGACCCCAGCCTGCCGGAACTGGCGCACGATCCGGACCAGATTGAGCAGGTCCTGCTGAATATTGTGCGTAATGCGCTGCAGGCTCTGGGACCGGAAGGCGGCGAAATCATTTTGCGTACCCGTACCGCATTCCAGCTCACCTTGCATGGCGTGCGCTATCGGCTGGCGGCACGCATCGACGTTGAGGATAACGGGCCGGGGATCCCATCTCATCTGCAGGACACCCTGTTCTACCCGATGGTCAGCGGTCGCGAAGGCGGTACCGGGCTGGGATTATCCATTGCCCGCAGTTTGATCGATCAACACTCTGGAAAAATTGAATTTACCAGTTGGCCGGGACATACCGAGTTTTCGGTTTTCCTGCCGATTAAAAAATAAAGGTGACGTTTATGCAACGAGGGATAGTCTGGGTAGTCGATGACGATAGCTCCATCCGTTGGGTGCTTGAACGCGCGCTCACAGGGGCGGGATTAAGCTGCACGACGTTTGAGAGCGGCAGCGAAGTGCTCGACGCACTCACCACCAAAACGCCGGATGTTCTGCTGTCGGATATTCGTATGCCGGGTATGGACGGGCTGGCGCTTTTAAAGCAGATCAAACAACGCCACCCTATGCTTCCGGTCATCATAATGACGGCACACTCCGATCTGGATGCCGCCGTTAGCGCCTATCAGCAAGGGGCATTCGACTACCTGCCCAAGCCATTTGATATCGACGAAGCAGTCGCGCTGGTTGAGCGCGCCATTAGCCATTACCAGGAGCAGCAACAGCCGCGTAATGCGCCCGATTTCGGCCCTACCACGGACATCATTGGCGAAGCACCGGCGATGCAGGATGTGTTTCGCATTATTGGCCGTCTGTCGCGTTCGTCCATCAGCGTACTGATTAATGGCGAATCGGGCACCGGTAAAGAGCTGGTCGCGCACGCCTTACATCGCCATAGCCCGCGGGCAAAAGCGCCGTTTATCGCCCTGAATATGGCGGCTATCCCGAAAGATTTGATTGAATCCGAACTGTTCGGCCATGAAAAAGGCGCCTTTACCGGGGCAAATACCATTCGTCAGGGCCGCTTCGAACAGGCTGACGGGGGGACGTTATTCCTGGATGAAATTGGCGATATGCCGCTGGATGTTCAGACCCGTCTTCTGCGCGTGCTGGCCGACGGACAGTTTTATCGCGTGGGCGGGTATGCGCCGGTGAAAGTGGATGTACGCATTATTGCCGCGACACACCAGAACCTGGAGCAACGCGTGCAGGAGGGAAAATTCCGTGAGGATTTATTCCATCGCCTGAACGTCATCCGCGTCCATCTACCGCCACTACGTGAACGTCGCGAAGATATCCCTCGCCTGGCGCGTCACTTCCTGCAGGTCGCCGCGCGTGAACTGGGTGTCGAAGCCAAACAGCTTCACCCGGAAACCGATGCCGCTCTCACCCGCCTGGCCTGGCCGGGTAACGTGCGTCAGCTGGAAAATACCTGTCGCTGGCTCACCGTCATGGCCGCCGGACAGGAGGTCTTGATTCAGGATCTACCGGCCGAGCTGTTTGAAGCAACTGCCCCTGAAAGCAGTACGGGCCATGCGCTGCCGGACAGCTGGGCGACGCTGCTGGCGCAGTGGGCCGATCGCGCGCTGCGTTCCGGTCATCAAAATTTGCTCTCTGAGGCGCAGCCGGAGATGGAACGCACGCTGTTAACCACCGCGCTTCGTCATACGCAGGGCCATAAACAGGAAGCAGCCCGCCTGCTGGGGTGGGGACGTAATACCCTGACGCGTAAGCTTAAAGAGCTGGGAATGGAGTAATCTTCACCGCTGTGTAAAGATTACTAATTGAGCGCAAATTGCCGTTATTTTGCGCTTTACTGTGTCGATGAGTTTTGTATGATCGTGCCCGGAAATTGGGGGTGAACATCATGCTGGAAACATTAGTACATATGCTCTCTAGCGGAGCCGCAGAAAGCCACACGCCGCAAACCGCAGTTGCTGCAGTGTTGTGTGCGGCGCTGGTTGGTCTGTTTAGCTAGCGGGTAAAAATGTAAAAGCCGGGTGGCGGCTTCGCCTTACCCGGCCTACGTTTCATGCTTTCGCGGCTTAAATCACCCGCGAGAACTGCTGCATACGCGCTTTCTGCCGAAGGTAAGCGTCAAAGCACATGCAGATATTACGAATCAATAAACGTCCTTTCGGCGTGACCTCAATCGCATTCTCCGACACATCCACCAGCCCGTCCTTCGCCAGCGGCGCCAGCAGCTTCAGGTCTTCTGCAAAATAATCGCTAAAGTGCAGATCCCACTGCGACTCAACGTCGCTGAAATCGAGACGGAAGTTGCAGATAAGCGCCTTAATCACATCACGACGAATGCAGTCGTCACGTGTTAACGCGATGCCGCGCCACAGCGCGTTGCCCTTTTCATCCACCTGCTGATAGTAGAGCTTCAACTCTTTCTGGTTTTGCGCGTAGCAATCGCCAATCATGCTGATGGCGGAAACACCCATCCCCAGCAAATCGGTATCGCCCTGGGTGGTATAGCCCTGGAAATTACGGTGCAGTACCCCTTCGCGCTGAGCAACAGCCAGCTCGTCATCCGGACGGGCAAAGTGATCCATACCGATAAACTGATATCCGGTCTCGGTCAGCGAGGTAATGGTTTCCTGGAGAATATCCAGTTTCTGTTGAGCAGAAGGCAGATCGGCATCTTTGATTTTGCGCTGCGCAGCAAAGAGCGTCGGCAGATGCGCATAGTTGAACACGCTCAGGCGGTCCGGGTTAAGTTCAGCCACGCGTTTCAGCGTAAAGGCAAAGCTCTCCGGTGTCTGCTTTGGCAGGCCGTAAATCAGATCGATATTGGTTGAGGTGAAACCAATTTCACGCGCATGGTTGAGTAAGGCAAAGATAAATTCTTCGTCCTGCTCGCGGTTCACCAGACGCTGAACCTCTTTATTGAAGTCCTGAACGCCCATACTCAGGCGATTGAAGCCTTCGGCACGTAAATGATCCAGCACATCCAGCTCAATTTCACGCGGATCGACCTCGATCGAGATTTCGGCGTCGTCATTAAAATGAAAATTGCCGCGAAGAAGCGCCATCAAACGGCTGATCTGCGCTTTATTCAGATAGGTTGGCGTACCGCCGCCCCAGTGAAGCTGGCTGACGTGACGGCCAGTAAACAACGGCGCGCGGTGTAAAATTTCCTGCTCCAGCGCATCCAGATACTGATCGGCTTTATGCTGCTGACGGGTGACAATTTTATTGCAGCCGCAGAAGTAGCAGAGCTTATGGCAGAACGGAATATGGACGTAGAGCGACAGCGGGCGTTCTGGATAGCGCGCGACGGCCTGCTGAAAATCACCCTCACCGAAGGCATCGGAGAACTCCAGCGCGGTGGGGTATGAGGTATAACGCGGCCCGGAATAGTTATATTTCTGGATCAGGGCCAAATCCCAGTCGATAGATGGTACAGACATGCTCACTCCTTCCGTTGGTGTCGCGTTCGTATACGGCGGCCCGTTCTGGCCCCATTGCGGACCATCATTCGGGTGCGCAGCCACTTCTGTCGCCGCGACAACCGCCGTAGTTTAACGAATAACCACACCAGATAACATATAACCGGAAGGGTTATAAGTAGGACTATCGTTCCTGCCGGGTGCAAATGTTAGTTTCCACCCTTCAGAAGACGCATCATATCTTCCTGCTTTTCATCTTCTTCTTCATCTTCGTCATCGTCGTATGACAGGCCCAACTTCTGCATCAGTTCGTCGATGCGATCCAGTTTGGCATCCACCCAGGACTGCTCTTCAGCGGTCAGGGTTTCACCCTCTTCAAGACGTTCCAGCAGCGCGTCCAGGCGCTCATCGTTCTCCAGCAAATCCAGCTCAGCCTGCGGTGAAAGCATAGGTTTCTCGCTCTTTGGTTTGTGCTGCTTAGTGACCGGGGTGTCTGTCACGCCCAGTGGAATGGGAGTTTTACTGCCGATACGTGGATCTTTCTGCGGCTTATTTTTAGCAGAAGCGCCAGATGCACCGCCACCGTTTGCACGGCTACCCGCAGCATGACCGCGATGTTTTTTTTCGCGTTTGCGATCGCGCGCTTCCTGGTTCAGTTCTTCGCGCGTTTTGCGGCGTGCTTTGGCAGGGCGTTTCGCGCCCGCTGCGGAGGTCGGTTTTTTCATGATGTTTTATCTTTAAGTCGTTTTCTTCAGTATAGAATTGCGGCGAAATCTAGCAGAAAGCAAGCAAAGAAAAAAGGCGACAGAGCAATCTGTCGCCTTTTTTCCTGACTCATAACCCTTAACGGGTCAGACATTCCGTGTTTGCCTACAACAAACCCTGTTTATCCGTTGGCTGATACCGTCCGTGATACGGTTCCTTTTCCTGTTAAAACGCCTCCAGGCGCTGGTCATCCTGACAATCCTGCGTCTTCGCCTCCTGGCGCTCCTGACCCTTATCCCTAAGTCATTATCCTGTTGGCATCCCCGCCTTGACGCACACTTTACCTTGTTCATTTAAACTAACAAGCAACGAAAGGGTACAAAAACGGATTTTCAGATAATCACTCAATATTAATCTTATGATTTAAAACAGTTTGTATTTTTTTACACCTGCGATTTCTCTGAAATTTCTCATAACATCTATAGCCGATGTCTCACATCGGCCAGGGCTTAAGCCTACAGACCAGGTGCAATCAAAAAAGTCTTTTGCCTGCATTCAGGTATAATCCCCCGCAGATTACGATTTTTGGAGACGACCACGTGACTACCTGGAACTACCAACAGACGCATTTTGTCACCAGTGCGCCCGATATTCGCCACCTGCCCTCTGATACCGGCATCGAAGTGGCCTTTGCTGGCCGCTCGAATGCGGGGAAATCCAGCGCACTGAATACGCTGACCAATCAGAAGAACCTGGCGCGTACCTCAAAAACACCTGGCCGTACCCAGCTGATTAACCTGTTTGAAGTGGCCGAAGGAAAACGCCTGGTCGATTTACCGGGGTACGGTTACGCGCAGGTACCGGAAGAGATGAAGATCAAGTGGCAGCGCGCGCTGGGTGAATACCTGGAAAAGCGCATGTGCCTGAAAGGCCTGGTGGTGCTGATGGATATTCGCCACCCGCTGAAAGACCTTGATCAGCAGATGATCGACTGGGCTGTGGCAAGCGATATTGCCGTTCTGGTGCTGCTGACAAAAGCGGATAAACTGGCGAGCGGCGCGCGTAAAGCGCAGGTGAATATGGTTCGTGAAGCGGTACTGGCATTCAACGGAGATGTGCAGGTTGAAGCGTTCTCCTCGCTGAAAAAGCAGGGTGTGGATAAGCTGCGTCAGAAGCTCGACAGCTGGTTCAGTGAGCTGGAGCCCGCAACAGAAGCGGAAGAAGAGTAATACCGGGCGCGGCCATGGCCGCGCTTTTTTTTGTCCGAAATTTTCTTTGCCGCAATAAAAAACGCCCCAGTCATTACTGACTGGGGCGGCTAAAATATTCAGCCAAATCCGATTACGTGAAGTAAAAGGTCTGAAAGATAGAACATCTTACCTCTGTACCCTACGCCGCTAACTCTACCCCTTTTTTTGCTGCAGAAAAAGCACTTTTTGTAGTTTTTTTTCATTCTTTACATAGGGAATTCTAATGATCGTCACAAAACTCACGTCGTTATGTTGCTAACTTACATAAAAAGCGCGTTATTCGCCGAACCATTAGTGAGCCTGATCCCAGTTTTCACCACTTCCCACTTCCACCAGCAACGGCACATCGAGTTTCATGCTGTTTTCCATCAGTTCGTGGATCGTCTTCGACACGCTATCGAGATCGTCTTTGTGCACTTCGAACACCAGTTCATCGTGTACCTGCATGATCATTTTCACGCGCGGTTTCTCTTTTTCCAGCCAGGCATCCACGGCGATCATCGCGCGCTTGATGATGTCAGCTGCGGTTCCCTGCATCGGGGCGTTGATTGCAGCACGTTCTGCCCCGGCACGGCGTGCCGCGTTGCTGGATTTAATGTCGGGTAAGTAGAGACGACGACCGTCCAGGGTTTCAACGTAGCCTTTTTCCTTCGCCTGCGCGCGGGTGCGTTCCATATATTCCAGTACGCCCGGATATCGCTCGAAGTAGAGATCCATATACTTCTGCGACTCTTTACGCGGAATATTGAGCTGGCGTGAAAGACCGAAGGCGCTCATGCCGTAAATCAGGCCGAAGTTGATTGCTTTCGCGCTGCGGCGTTGCTCGTTTGTCACGCTGTCCAGCGGCAGACCAAAGACTTCCGCAGCGGTTGCCCGGTGGATGTCCTTCCCTTCGGCAAAGGCCGTCAACAGGCCCTTATCACGCGAGAGGTGCGCCATAATGCGCAGCTCGATTTGCGAGTAGTCAGCAGAAACAATCAGATAGTCATCAGGTGCAATAAACGCCTGACGAATGCGACGCCCTTCTTCATTTCGTACCGGAATGTTCTGCAGGTTCGGATCGGTCGAGGAGAGACGTCCGGTGGCCGCCACAGCCTGATGGTATGAAGTATGCACACGACCCGTTTTCGGGTTGATCATCAGCGGCAGCTTATCGGTGTAAGTCGATTTCAGCTTTGCCAGACCACGGTACTCCAGAATGACTTTTGGCAGCGGATAATCCAGCGCCAGCTCCTCCAGCACCTCTTCAGAGGTGGACGGTGCACCGCCAGGGGTTTTCTTCAGCGGTTTGATCCCCTGCTTTTCAAACAGAATGGTTTGCAGCTGTTTTGGCGATGAGAGGTTAAACGGCTCACCGGCAAGCTCATGCGCCTTTTGCTCCAGTTCGGTCAGACGCTGGGCGAGTTCGCCCGAGTGGTTATGCAGTACCGTCGGATCGATTTTTACGCCGTTGCGCTCGATGCGTGAAAGAACAGGTACCAGCGGCATCTCGATGTTCTGAAACACATTCAGCGGCCCTTCGTGCTTCTGCAGTTTTGGCCACATCTTCAGGTGCAGCTGCAGCGTGACGTCGGCATCTTCTGCCGCATAGCGTCCCGCCTCTTCCAGCGCAATCTGGTTAAAGGTGAGCTGATTTTTGCCCTTACCGGCAATCTCTTCAAACGTGATGGTTTTGTGCTTTAACCAGCGGTCAGACAGGGAGTCCATATCATGACGGCCTGCTACGCTGTCCAGAATGTAGGATTCCAGCATGGTATCAAACGCGATACCGCGCAGCTCAATACCGTAGTTTTGCAGAATACCGCGGTCGTATTTGAGGTTTTGCCCCACCTTCAACGCGTTGTCGTCTTCCAGAATCGGCTTCAGCAGTTCCAGCACGCGTTCGCGAGAGAGTTGCTCCGGTGCGTCCAGGTAATCGTGCGCGACGGGAACATAGGCAGCGATACCCGGCTCTGTCGCAAAGGACAGGCCCACCATATTGGCGGTAATGTTATCCAGACTGTCGGTTTCCGTGTCGAAAGCAAACACCGGTGCTTTTTTCAGTTTCTCGATCCAGGCAACCAGCTGTGACTCTTCAAGAATGGTTTCGTAGTGCTCAAAAGAGAGCGCTGCGGCTTCTTCTTCAGCCTGATCGTCGGCATCAATGACAATCGTCTCTTTTGGCTTCGCAGCCGGTTTGGCGCCTTTTGCCTGCAGCCATTTACCGGCTTCCACGTCGCTGGTCCAGCGCTTAAATTCGTATTTCTTAAACAGGCTCAGCAGGTCATCCGCAGATGGTTGTTGTACCTCAAGCTGCTCACATCCCAGTTCCAGCTCAACATCGGTTTTAATCGTCGCCAGCTTATAGGAGAGATAAGCCACCTCTTTATTCTCTTCCAGCTTCCCGGCCATGGTTTTTGCGCCACGGAAGGAGAGCCCGGCGATTTTGTCAGACTCTGCATACAGCGTATCCAGCCCGCCCAGTCCCTGAAGGAGTGCCTGTGCCGTTTTTTCGCCAACGCCTGGCACGCCTGGGATGTTATCCGATGAGTCGCCCATCAACGCGAGGAAATCGATAATCAACTCTGGTGGCACGCCATATTTTGCGACCACCTCTTCAGGGCCGAGGATGGTGTTGGTCATGGTGTTAATCAGAGTGATCCCTGGCGTCACCAGCTGCGCCATATCTTTATCACCAGTACTGATGAGAACCGGACGGCCCATTTTTTCGGCTTCACGCGCCAGGGTGCCAATGACGTCATCCGCTTCAACACCAGAAACCGCCAGCAGTGGCAGCCCCATCGCTTTCACCATCGCGTGCAGCGGCTCAATCTGCGCACGCAGATCGTCAGGCATTGGCGGACGGTGAGATTTGTAATGCTCAAATAACTCGTCGCGGAAAGTTTTGCCTTTCGCATCAAAAACGACTGCCGCATGGGTTGGCTGATACTGAAGGATCAGGCTACGCAGCATGTTAAGTACACCGTACATCGCGCCGGTGGGTTCCCCTGCGCTATTGGTCAGAGGAGGAAACGCATGATACGCCCGATACAGGTAAGAAGAGCCGTCGACGAGAATAAGAGGGTTTTCTGGGATCTGAACCATAATGTCCGTGCCTTTAATCAATTTATGACTAAAGGATGCCACAGAAGGATGAAAACATCAGTTATTAGCGCCTGATACAGGAAAAGATTTTACGATCGTAAGGATCGCTCGCAAAATTTAAACTGTGGATAAGTTTGTGAATACTTTCACTTCATATGACTAACAAAGGCAAAAAAAGCGTGAAGCTACATAATTACCATCTATTTATCAATTAGTTATATAAGGACAGTGATTTATATTGCTAGCTAATGAGGATATAGCATATGTGGATATATGCCCGGTTTGCTGCGTAATAGTAGTGAAATCTTCTGCAGCGAAATGCTGCCTGTCAACTCTCCGTATGAAAGCGCCATTATTTTGTCTGATTTCTGATAAAATCAGCGCCCTGCACCGGATAGTCGGTCGCTAACTTACAGCTAACCATTTGAAAAAGCTCATCATGTCGAGATTGCTCGCTGCAATAACATTACTGTTAAGCATCATTTTAACTATTCTGGTAACGATCGCCTGTTCTGTACCGATCATCATCGCCGGGATAATTAAACTGCTGTTACCTTTGCCTACGGTTTGGCGAGCCGTGTCGGCGTTTTGTAATTTCATGATGTACTGCTGGTGCGAAGGGTTGGCCATCCTGCTGCGCCTGAATCCTCACCTGAAGTGGGACGTTGAGGGTCTGGAAAGACTCAACAAAAAGAACTGGTATCTGCTGATCTGTAATCATCACAGCTGGGCCGACATCGTGGTGTTATGTGTGCTGTTCCGTAAGCATATCCCGATGAACAAATACTTCCTGAAGCAACAGCTGGCCTGGGTACCGTTTATCGGCCTGGCCTGCTGGGCGCTGGATATGCCGTTTATGAAACGCTATTCGCGCAGCTATTTGATTCGCCACCCGGAGCGGCGGGGTAAGGATGTGGAAACGACGCGTCGTTCCTGCGAGAAGTTTCGCGCACATCCGACAACGATTGTGAATTTTGTCGAAGGCTCGCGGTTTACAGAAGAGAAGCGTCTTCAGACTCGCTCCCCTTATCAGAACCTGCTGCCACCCAAGGCGGCGGGTATTGCCATGGCGCTTAACGTGCTGGGGGCACAGTTCGATAAATTACTGAACGTGACGCTCTGCTATCCGGAAAACGATAAGACGCCTTTCTTCGATATGCTCAGCGGCAAGCTGACGCGTATAGTGGTTCGTGTCGATCTGGTGCCAATTGATACCGAACTGCATGGGGATTACGTTAACGATAAGAACTTCAAACGTCGTTTCCAGCTTTGGCTTAATACGCTCTGGAAAGAGAAAGATGAGCAGATAGAGAACATCAAAGCTTCAAACAAAAACGCCGGTCATTGACCGGCGTTTTTATATCATTGGGTTTACTTCTTCTCGACCAGGTATTTCACGGTGTCTGCGTACTGCTGTACGAAGATATCCATGCTGCTGGTGTCCATGCCCTGCATGTTCAGCTGATATTTGCCGTTAACATACATCGCCGGAACGCCCTGGAGCTGCAGATCGGCTGCGGCTTTTTCCTGTTGAGCAACCAGCGATTTCACGACAAAGCTGTTCCACGCGGCGTCGTAGTCTTCACCTTTCACGCCTGCGTCAACGAACACTTTACGAATATCTGCTGCGGTCTGGACGGTCTGGGTTTTCTGCACCGCTTCAAACATAGGGGAGGTGATCTTATCTTCCACACCCAGCGCAATCGCAACCGCCCACGCCTGGGTCAGGTCTTTACCCAATGGGCCCAGGAACTCAACGTGGTATTTGGTCATTTTGGTGCCTTCCGGCAGCTTTTTCTTCACGTTGTCAGCAACATGCAGCACCTGCTCAAACTCATAGCAGTGTGGGCAATAGAACGAGAAGAACTCGAGAACCTGTGGCTCGCCAGCGACGGGCTTGTCCAGCGTGATGTACTGTTTGCCGTCGGTAAACTGTGCAGCAGAAGCGCTAAATGCCAGAATCATACCTGCCAGCGCCAGCCAAATTTTTTTCATGATTAACTCTCTCCTGGGTGTGTCCAATTAATACATCGGCGTTAGTTGCAGTGGGGGTTCCTGAAGAACCTTAACCTGCTCAGTAAATGTGGATATCTGGCTGCGCCAGTAATCCTCTCCGGTAAGCCACGGGAAATTACGAGGAAATGCGGGATCATCCCAACGCCTGATTAACCATGCGAGATAATAAACAAAACGCATCGCACGTAAAGGTTCTATCAGGGCAATTTCGTCTGAATTAAAAGGGCTAAACTCTTCATAGGCTTCAATAATCGTTTCAAGCTGCATACGTTGCTCGGCTTTGTCGCCGTTGAGCAACATCCACAAATCCTGCACTGCAGGCCCCATCCTCGCATCATCGAGGTCAACAAACAGAGGGCCATCGCGCCAGAGAATATTCCCGGCATGACAATCACCATGCAAACGCAGGACAGAAATATCATCGCGCCAGCAGGCTTTTACCGCCCCAATAAGTTTATCCGTCGCGCTGAGAAACGCGTCCTTTAATGCAGAGGGAATAAGCGCTGAGGTTTCGAAGACCTGGCGGGGTTCAATAAGGTATTCCTGAATACCGATAGTCGGGCGGGCAATAAACGACGTTTTGCGTCCCGTCTGGTGGATGCGTCCCAGATAGCGGGCAACCCACTCCATTTGGTCGATATTATCCGCTTCAAACTGGCGACCACCCAGACTGGGAAATATAGCGTAGTAGAACCCTTCGTGCGTAAGCAGCGTTTGGTTATTGAATTTTATCGGTGCGGCAACAGGAACTTCGTCATTCAGTAGATCGTGAGCAAACTGATGCTCTTCCTGAATTTGTTCAGCGGACCAGCGCTTGGGGCGATAGAACTTAACAACGAAGCGCTGACGATCCTCGTCCTGGAATTGATAGACGCGGTTTTCGTAGCTATTTAGCGGGGTTAGCCCGGAATCCACCCGAATACCCTGCTCAAACAGCGCATCCATAATGGTATCCGGGTGTAATGTCTGGAAAGTAAAAGCCTGGTCGTTCATCCGATCATCCGGAAATTATACGAATGATTCAGGATATCATCTTGTGGCGATTTCGGTGCCGCCGCTTACAAGCTTTTACTCTTTAATTACGCCTCGGGCGCGCAGCAATGCGGTTTTAAAATCTTCCTCATAATCTTTCTGAATACCAGGAATAACAGCATCTTTGGCAGAGTCACGCATTTTGAGGTGATAGATCAGGATGTCGTCAGAAAGGTCTGTCAGTTCACCTTCAAAACCTGACTCTTTCGCCAGTTTCTGTAAAAATTGCATCAGATTCAGCTCTGGCTCTTTTTGCCAGGCTGGCTGGAGGAGTTCAATGACTTCATTCAGACGTTTACATTTCATGGTGGTGCTCCTTTCATTTAGAGTGACACGTTAGCAGGGTCAATCCCACAATAAAAGAGGCGATATTCGTGAATCCGGGTCAGGAAATCATCGGAGTGGTTCTGGCGGGTGGCAAGGCAACGCGCATGGCGGGAAAAGATAAGGGGCTTCAGCACCTTAACGGTAAGCCACTTTGGCAGCATGTTGCTGCCACGCTTGCAGATCAGGTTGCGGCAATAGCCATCAGTGCCAATCGCCATATCGATATTTATCAGCGCAGCGGATACCCCGTTTATCAGGATACTCTTGGGGATTACCCAGGACCGTTGGCCGGCATGCTCTCGGTCATGCAGCAGTCTGAGGCAGAGTGGTTTGTTTTCTGCCCGTGTGATACGCCGTTTATTCCCTCCTGCCTTGTCGAGCGTCTCGTGCAGTCTCGTGATGGTGCACCGGTTGTCTGGGTGCATGACGGTGAGCGCGACCATCCTGCTATTACGCTGATTCATAGATCATTAGTTCCAGCGCTGCAGGATTACCTGACGGCGGGAGAGCGAAGAGTCATGGTGTTTATGCGTCAGTCAGGCGGCCATTCCGTTGATTTTAGCGACTGGAAGTCTGCATTTGTGAACGTGAATACGACGGAAGATTTACAGACCATGCAGGAGAAAAAATGACGCCTGTTTTAGCTATCGCCGCCTGGAGTGGTACCGGGAAAACGACGCTGCTCAAAAAGCTGATACCCGCACTTTGTGCCAGAGGCATCCGCCCTGGGCTGATTAAGCATACCCACCACAATATGGACGTCGATAAACCGGGTAAAGACAGCTATGAACTGCGTAAGGCAGGTGCCGCGCAAACCATGGTGGCAAGTCGTGAGCGGTGGGCATTAATGACGGAAACGCCCGATGAAGCACCGCTGGATCTCGCGTATCTGGTCAGTCGGATGGATCACTCCACGCTTGATCTGGTGCTGGTTGAGGGGTTTAAGCATGAGGCCGTTGCAAAGATCCTGCTGTTCAGAAACGATGCCGGGCATGATGTTAGCGAGTTAACGCTGGATGAGCATGTCATTGCGGTGGCCAGCGATGTCGCTCTCGATGTTGAGGTTCCGGTGCTGGATTTAAATGATGAGGATAAGATTGCTGAGTTTATTGTGGGGTGGTGTGCGGTCTGATGCCCTCTCCCGCAGGA
>NZ_JAMJFW010000079.1:0-9488 GCF_023544405.1 Enterobacter cloacae complex sp. OE43NF | reverse complement strand
ATTCGCGCGCGGTGCGAACGATCGCGTCACGGGCTTTATCGCTGGCATAAGACTTGCCGCTTAATACCCGCGAAACCGTGCTGACGGAATACCCCGTCAGGGTCGCAATCTCCTCCATTTTTAACCTGCCCGGCATAGTGTGACCTCGCTCTCAATCAGTTTTTGCAAATATTTGCAGAAACAGCGCTTTGATTTTAAAACCAAATTTCAGAGACCCTGGAGATTACTTAAACAGCTTGCGAGTATTCTCACAAAAACACATTGTCGCTGCGGCTCCCCTTTCCTATTTTCCGGTCATCCCTCATTTCAACTGAAATTAAGGTGTGACATGGAGAAGGTACGTTTTGGCATTATCGGAATAGGTAATATCGGTACGGTCCACGCGCGTTATTTACTGGCGGGTACGGTCAGTGACGCATGCCTGGCGGCGGTTTGTGATAATGCACCGGAAAAGCATCCGGCCATTCGCCAGCTGGTCGGCTCCCTCCCCCTTTTCAGCGATGCGCAGGAGATGCTCCAGAGCGGGCTTATCGACGCGGTGATTGTCGCAACACCGCACTATGAGCATCCGCGTCTGTCGATGCTGGCAATGCGCCACGGCATCCACACGCTCTGTGAAAAACCGGCCGGCGTATATACGGCGCAGGTGCAGGAGATGAACGCCTGTGCCCGGACCTGCGATGTGGTGTTCGGCATCATGTACAACCAGCGCCCGAATCCGCTCTACCAGAAGGTGAAAGATCTGATCGACAGCGGCGAGCTGGGTGAGATCCGCCGCTCCAACTGGATCATTACCAACTGGTATCGCTCGCAGAGCTACTACAACTCCGGCGGCTGGCGCGCCACCTGGAAAGGAGAAGGCGGTGGCGTACTGCTCAATCAGGACCCACATCAGCTTGATCTCTGGCAGTGGCTGGTTGGTATGCCGATCCGTCTGCGCGCGTTTTGCCAGTTTGGTAAGCATCGCGACATTGAAGTGGAAGATGAGGTCACCGCCTACGCCGAATACGCCAACGGTGCGACGGGCGTATTTATTACGACCGTGGCTGAAACGCCGGGGACCAACCGGCTGGAGATCGTCGGCGATCGCGGCAAGGTGGTCGTCGAAGAAGGGAAACTGCGCTACTGGCGGCTGCGGGAATCTGAAACCGCCTTCAACGCCCGCTGGCAAAACGGCTTTGGTGAACCGGAATGCTGGGAGGTCACGCTTCCCGTCGGCCCGGAATGCAGCGAACACCACGTTATTACCGCCAATTTCTGCGGCGCCATCCTGCGCGGCGAGCCGCTCATTGCCCCGGGGCTGGAAGGGATCCACGGGTTAACGCTCTCCAACGCCATGCACCTCTCCACCTGGACCGACGACTGGGTCGACCTCCCGCTCAATGAGAAACAGTATCTGCGCTTGCTTCAACAGCGTATCAGCACCTCAGTGGCTAAAGAGACCGCCAGCGTCACGCTGGATGCCTCCGGCACCTGGTAACTCAGGAGAAGAAACGATGTTAAATGTCGCTATCGTGGGAACAGGAAATATCTCGCATAACCATATTCAGGGTTATTTGCAGTTTGGCCAACGCTGCCGGATCGTCGCGCTGGTCGATATCTACCCGGAAAAAGCCCACGAAAAAAAAGCACGCTACAACCTGACGGACGCACGCGTGTATGAAAGCCACGAGCAGATGCTGGCGTCAGAGCCAGATATCGATATCGTCGACGTCTGCACGCCGCCCTACGTTCATGCAGAGATAAGCATTAATGCCCTCAATGCGGGTTGCCATGTGCTGTGCGAAAAACCGATGGCCGCCTCGCTGGAGGAGTGCGACGCCATGATCGCCGCGCAACAGGCCAGCGGTAAATTGCTCGCCATCATCGCTCAAAACCGCTTTACCGATGCCTTCTGGCGTTTAAAAGCGGCGCTGGATTCGGGCCTTGCTGGCAAGGTGTGCCATGCCCAGGTGGACTCGTTCTGGTGGCGCGGACACTGCTACTACGACCTGTGGTGGCGCGGCACCTGGGAAAAAGAGGGCGGCGGCTGCACCCTTAACCACGCGGTTCACCACATCGACGCCATTCAGTGGATGCTGGGTTTCCCGTCTGAAGTGGTGGCCATGATGACCAACGTGGCGCACGACAACGCTGAAGTCGAAGATCTCAGCGCGGCAATATTTAAATACCCCAGCGGCGCACTCACTCAGCTAACCGCCTCGGTCGTGCACCACGGCGAAGATCAGAAAATCATTATCCAGGGTGAAAAGGCGCGCATCTCCGCACCGTGGCAGGCCTTTGCCAGTGTCAGCGCTGATAACGGCTTTCCCCAGGAGGATCGGGACCTGCGACGGGAAGCGCAGCTTAACGCCGTTTTTCACGAGACGCCGAAGCTCGAATGGACGCTGCACACCGGGCAGATTAATGACCTGCTGTATGCCATCGAGCACGGCACGGCGCCGTTAGTGGATGGCCTGCAGGGCAAACGCTCGCTGGAGCTGATAACCGCGATCTATAAATCCGCCATCACCCACTGCGTGGTTTCGCTGCCGATTCAACGCGACGATCCGTTTTACCGTACCGGCGGGACCAACGCCCTCGCCCCCTGTTTTTATGAAAAATCCGCAAGCGTCGCCAACTTCAGCGAAGTCGGTGCGATTCCCCTGGGCAAAGATCTGGATGAAGGAGTAACACCATGAACAAAAATGACGGCATGAACTACGCGCCAGTGGGTAAACCTCAGCCCGTTGTCAGGGAAGGAGAGTTTGTCTTTGCCGCTGCCGCGCTCGACCACGGCCATATCTACGGCATGAGTAACGGCCTGATTGAAGCGGGCGCCACGCTGAAATGGGTCTACGACCCCGATCCGGCAAAAGTGGATAAATTCATTCAGCAGTATCCGCAGGCCAGGGTTGCAGACTCCCTGGATGTCATACTCGCCGACGATGAGGTGCGTCTGGTAGCTGGCGCCGCCATTCCCGCCGAGCGCTGCGCGCTGGGGCTAAAAGCGATGGCCGCAGGCAAAGATTACTTCACCGATAAAGCCCCCCTTACCACCCTTGAACAACTGGCAGATGCCAAAGCCATGGTGGAAAAAACGGGCCGGAAATACGCCGTGTATTACAGCGAACGCCTGCATGTTGAGAGCGCGGTCTTTGCCGGACAACTGGTGCAGCAAGGGGCCATTGGCCGCGTCGTACAAACGCTGGGGACGGGCCCGCACCGGGAAGGGACCGGCCGCCCTGACTGGTTCTACGATCGGCGCTATTTCGGCGGCATTCTATGCGATATCGGCAGCCATCAGATTGAGCAGTTCCTGTTTTACACCGGCAACAGTGACGCCACCGTGGTGGCAAGCCAGGTACGGAACGTTAAACACCCCCAGTACCCCGCCTTCGAAGATTTTGGCGATGCCATGCTGAAAGGGGAAAACGGCGCCAGCGGCTATTTCCGCTGCGACTGGTTTACCCCTGACGGGCTCTCGACCTGGGGCGATGGCCGCCTGACGCTGCTGGGCACCGAAGGCTATATTGAGATCCGCAAATATGTCGATCTCACCCGTGGTGAACAGGATGTGGTGTATCTCGTCAATAACGAGGGGGAGTTCCGTTATCCGGTCGCCGGCCAGGTCGGATTCCCGTTCTTTGGCGAACTGATCCTCGACTGTTTGCATCGTACTGAACATGCCATGACCCAGGCTCACGCCTTTAAGGCGGCGGAGCTCTGCGTGAAGGCACAGATGCTGGCCAACGCAACGGCATAACGGGAGGCGACAATGAAGCTCCTGAACACGGCGGTGATCGGCGCCGGAGCGATTCACGGTTGCCACGTGAATGCGCTGCGCCAGCTCCCCAACGTTGCGCTGCGCGCGCTGGCAGATATCGACAGCGTCAAAGGGCTGAAGCTGGCATTGGGCTATCAGTGCCGCTTCTATCAGGATTACCGGGAGATGCTGCTGGATGATGCCATCGATGTGGTCCATATCTGCACGCCGCACTTTGAGCATAAAAGCATGATTCTGGCGGCCCTCGCCGCCGGAAAGCATGTTTTCTGCGAAAAACCGGTGGGCATGAACAGCAGCGAACTGGTGGATATCACCCGCGCCGCTGACCAGGCTACGGGTCTGCTCGGCGTGTGTTATCAGAACCGGCTCAACCCCACCAGCCTGCGCATTCGCCAGGCACTGGACGAAGGCGAGCTGGGAAAAATGCTCAGCATCAAAGCGGTGCTGACGTGGTCACGCTCGGGCGCGTACTACACCCAAAGTCCGTGGCGTGGGCGACTGGCTACGGAAGGAGGCAGCCTGCTGATCAACCAGGCCATTCATACCCTCGACCTGATGCAGTGGTTCGCCGGCGGCGTGAGGCGTGTGAAAGGCGTGGTGGATAGCGGTGAACTGGCGGACGTGACGGAAGGTGAAGACAGCGCGATGGCCACGCTGCACTTTGCTAACGGCGCGCGCGGCCTGTTTTACGCCAGCAACTGCAATACCACTGATTCCCCGCTTCTGATGGAGATCCACTGCGAGCAGGGCTCGCTGCTGCTGAACGACAACACGCTCTGGCGCGTGACGCCGGGTGAGCGCGTCAGGCTCACCTGCGACGACTCCCCGGACGGTTCGGTCAAAAGCTACTGGGGGCTGGGCCACCAGCAGGCGATCCGTCGTTTTTATCAGGCTATCACCCACCCCGGTTACACGGATTACACCGATATCCGTGAAGCCGGGAAATCACTCACCCTTGTGGAGGCTATTTATCGATCATCTCAATTAAGGCAATGGATAGAAATCAATTAATAGAACGTAATTTGTATTCCAGCAGTAAATAAAAAACGACCCGACAGATCAGGTTAATCATTACCCTACACTGGATATTATTATGGTCAAACCAACTGAACGTAGAGTGGGTTATGGCGTGGCGCTCGGCTACGGTATAACCGATCTGTTTGGCGGAGGCGCTTTCGCCATTATCGGCACCTGGCTTTTATTTTTTTACACCACCTATTGCGGGCTCTCTGTCGTCGAAGCGGGTTCGATATTTGCTATTGCCCGCGTCATTGATGCGTTATTAAGCCCGATTATGGGTTATATCACGGATAATTTCGGTGATACCTGGCTCGGGCGTAAATTTGGCCGTCGCCGCTTCTTTTTATTACTCAGTTCGCCCTTAATGTTTCTGTATGCCCTGCTGTGGCTTACGGACATGGGTTACTGGTATTACCTGGGCACTTACCTCTCTATTGAGCTCTTGTCGGCGATGGTGCTGGTGCCCTGGGAAACCCTGGCCGCTGAAATGACTAACCGGTATGAAGAGCGTAGCCGTCTCTCCGGTGTGCGTATGATCTGCTCTCAGCTCGGCGGCTTTCTTGCGGTTTCCGTTCCCGGCGTCATTATGCAGTTCACGGGGAAAGATAATCCGTTTACCTATACTCTTACCGGGCTGATATTCTCCTGCGTATTCTGTATTGCGGTATTTATTACCTGGTACACCACCTGGGAAGCGAAAGATGTGCAACAGCCATCCACGTTTAAAGTGGATAAACAGCGCAGCAGCGGATTAATTAATCACCTGAAATATCTGGTGCTGGATCTCTTTTCCTCTTTCCGTATTCGCGCGTTCCGCCTGCATATTATTATTTATATCTTTTCATTTACGGCGATGGACGTATTCGGTTCGGTCTTTACCTATTATGTCGTGTATTGTCTGAGCCAGGACGCGGCAGCCGTCTCCGGCTGGCTGAGCATTGCGGCTTTCGCCTCGGTACCTGGCACATATGGATTTATGCTGTTGCTGAACAGGCTGAATGTCTCCCCTTCTGCCGCTTTGCGCCTCTCTTACGGCGGGATATTCTTCGTGCTGGTGTTCCTGTTTACGGTTTACCTGACCAAAACCCAGGTGCCCACGCTGCTGTTCACGGCGGTCTTTATCCTGCTGGGCGCCACCCGAGCAGGCCTCTATTACATACCGTGGAATATCTACAGCTTCATTCCTGATATCGACGAGATGGTGACGCAGCAGCGCCGCGAAGGGATTTTTGCCGGGGTGATGGTCCTGACCCGCAAAAGCACCGTGGCGATCGCCATCATGATTATTGGCCTGGTCCTGCAGGAGTCCGGCTTTGTGAAGGGCGGCGGCGCACAGCCTGAAAGCGCGCTGGGGGCGATTATAGGCCTGATGATCTTCGCGACGGCAGCCCTGCTGGCGGTGAGCTTCTTCACTACCTATAAATTCAAGCTCACCCGCGACACGCATAAGCTGCTTCTCAAGGAGATTGCCCGCCGTAAGCTGGGCGGTGATTACCGCGACTGCGATGCCAATACCCGCGTGGTGATAAAACAGCTCACAGGCTATGAGTACGATCAGGTGTGGGGAGGCGATGCTGCCCGTCGTGCAGTGAACAACGTCGGGTTATCGGCCGCAAAATAGCGCGTCTCGCCGGGCCGGTTCGCCGCCTGCCCGGCCTCTTTTCGCCTCAAAATGTGACCTCTGGCAGGTTTACATCTCTTTACGCTATACTACCCGCTGAAATAATCAGCTCAACGCTACGAGCTGACGTTCAATGTGTTTCCACACAAATGGTATCAACTTCCCTTCCGAGGATCTGGCGAGAAGCCGGATAAACTATGTTAAACAGTATTTTAGTAATACTTTGTCTGATAGCCGTCAGCGCATTTTTCTCGATATCCGAGATCTCGCTGGCCGCGTCCCGTAAAATCAAACTTAAGCTGCTTGCCGACGAAGGCAACATCAATGCTTCCCGTATCCTGAAAATGCAGGAAAATCCTGGAACGTTCTTCACCGTGGTACAAATTGGCCTGAACGCGGTCGCTATTCTCGGCGGTATCGTGGGGGATGCAGCGTTTTCTCCGGCCTTTTACAGCCTGTTCGTGCAGTACATGTCCGCCGAACTTGCCGAGCAGATGAGCTTTATTCTCTCCTTCTCGCTGGTCACCGGGATGTTCATCCTGTTCGCTGACCTGACCCCGAAACGCATCGGTATGATTGCGCCAGAAGCTGTGGCTTTGCGTATCATCAACCCGATGCGCTTCTGCCTGTTCGTGTTCCGTCCGCTGGTGTGGTTCTTCAACGGCCTGGCGAACGTCATCTTCCGCATCTTTAAACTGCCGATGGTGCGTAAAGATGACATCACCTCCGACGACATCTACGCCGTGGTAGAAGCCGGTGCGCTGGCCGGGGTGCTGCGCAAGCAAGAGCATGAGCTGATCGAAAATGTGTTCGAGCTGGAATCCCGTACCGTGCCCTCTTCCATGACGGGCCGTGAAAGCGTGATTTGGTTCGATCTGCATGAAGACGAGCAGAGCCTGAAGAATAAAGTCGCGGAGCACCCGCACTCTAAATTCCTGGTCTGTAATGAAGATATCGACCACATCATCGGCTATGTGGATTCCAAAGATCTGCTGAACCGCGTGCTGGCGAACCAAAGCCTGGCGCTCAACAGCGGCGTGCAGATCCGCAATACCCTGATTGTACCGGACACGTTGACGCTCTCTGAAGCGCTGGAAAGTTTCAAAACCGCCGGTGAAGACTTTGCCGTTATCATGAACGAATACGCGCTGGTGGTGGGTATCATTACCCTCAACGACGTCATGACCACGCTGATGGGTGACCTGGTCGGCCAGGGTCTGGAAGAGCAGATTGTGGCGCGTGATGAGAACTCATGGCTGATTGACGGCGCAACGCCAATCGACGACGTGATGCGCGTGCTGGATATCGACGAGTTCCCGCAGTCAGGCAACTACGAGACCATCGGCGGCTTTATGATGTTTATGCTGCGTAAAATCCCGAAGCGCACCGACTCGGTGAAGTTCTCCGGCTACAAGTTTGAAGTGGTGGATATTGATAACTACCGCATCGACCAGTTGCTGGTGACGCGTATCGATAACAAACCGACCGTGCTGGTGCCGAAACTGCCGGATGCGGAAGAGAAGGTGTCGGCGTGATAACAAAAGGGCAGTGATTAACTGCCCTTTCTTTTTTCACTCATATGCAGTACGTATCTGACATTGATGAAAAAATTTAGAACGGTGATGAATCCATATATATAAAACTATAGCCTGCAACGTTCTTAAATTTAAAGATATCACCACTAACCTTAAGATGGATAGAATTATCTTCAATTTTTACATACACATCTGAGGCGGTAGTCACCAGGAAAGGTTCATAGCCACTTCTTAGATCATTTAAAAAATCCGCATCCGATTTTTTCGCAGAGTATAGGTAATATTGGTATACATATGGAGTGGTTGCTCCAGCATTACTTTCAGTAATAATTAAAGTTGACAACTCACCAACTTTCTCTCGGCGTATAATATCTTGTTCAAGGTAAAGAAATTCATCAACTACACGCCATATGCCACACCCTAACAAAATAATCACGACGATTATATATAGCCACTTATTTTTAAAAACCAGAGCGTTGAGCATAGTCTATTCCTGCTCTAATCCATGTCTGATCGGTTGGATCATCCCCATGTGAATCCGGCCCTTGATAATTTTTAAAACTAGGGTCGCTGGTCCCTGCAAGAATTTGAGCAAGTCCGGCTGCCCGCAATAATATCTCGGGTTCAATTCCGGCGGCAATGCCTACCGCTCCGAAATGAAAATTTCCAAAATTTTCGTATTGCCTACCTAATATGTTTTTATAATCCCAAGGGCCATGCCCTTTTACTTGCTTATAAAACCATAAGTAGGTCAGCGCTGTCGGGCCATGATGGAACCGCGCAATCATCATGTTGTTTGATAATGAAACGCCAGGTGGAGAAAATGAAGAAATATCATAAGGAGGTTGAGGCTTAACAGCGATTGCTGGACGTCTCATGTTATGCCCTTTCGTTCCAGCTATCGGAAAAGAGCAAATTCCCATCACAGTGTTTCCATGTTATTTTTTCATATCGCATCTCAACACATTCAAGGTGATTATGTTTCTCTTTCGAAGCATCTTTCGTATCATGCATGACAGGAGAAACTCCGACAATTTTTACGTTTTCAAGAAACATGTTGTTATACTCAACTTCCTGACCCGCATCGTTAATACGATACCATTTAAACTCTGCGCTTATTAACGTTTGGCCGGTACAAACCGCCTTGAACAGATAGGGAGATGAACAATCAAATTCTTTCATAAAGAGGATACTTGAGTGCTTCCTTGTTCCGGTAATTTTTCCTGTCAATGGATCTGTTGGAATAGATACATTATGTGAAAACCCATTGATCTCTATACTTGACTCTCTATCTTGTACGTCAACAGCACCTTTTATTAACGCACCACCATCATCCTTCAGCCATAAATAAGCAGGAATAGCCATCCTTAAAACTCCTTTTCGTTAATGAGATGAGCATTCTTTATGCGTTATTCAATAAGGCCAATAGAGAATCAATTTTTTATTGTTTTATATCAAAACGAGAGCACTGAAAGAGAGTTTAAGAATAACTACACAAGCTCATACTTCCTCTGGAAAGTGGCAACCAGAAATTTACCGATGCAAC
>NZ_JAMJFW010000078.1:0-11528 GCF_023544405.1 Enterobacter cloacae complex sp. OE43NF | reverse complement strand
CTATTTAAAAACCAGCCATATGGCTGGTTTTTTTGTGCACAAAAAAAGCCAACCCGCAGACTGGCTTTTGAGATCGCAAGTGAACGCTTAGTGCTTATCACGCCCGCCAAGGAAGAAAATACCCAGCGGAATGGCAAGCAGGACGGTGAACACCAGGCTGTAAACGAAGATCATCGCCGACTGCAGGACATACATGCTGGTCGTCCACGCAGAGAGTGGAATGTTGTACTGTTCGATGACGCCGACAATAGTTGCCCGGCCCACGCAAGCGGCCGCAATCATAAACACAACCAGCAGCGCCAGGAGGAACTTACGGCCTTCAGGTGTTTTCAGTTTTGCACGAATCATCTCTCTTCCCTTTACAGATGAATAACATTATGTATGCCTTAAAATAACACGATCTGCCGCCAGACTCCACCGAAGTACAAACCACCACAAAAATGGCACTGCATTAGCTAATTACACTGCTTTTATTGAAAATGTAAGTAAATCACGCTAATCATTCATGGGCGTTATGCTAATCTCATCAGGATGGTTTTGACATAAAGGAATGACTGTGAAAAACGCACCTAAATTTGCCCTTGCCCTGATCGCCGCCGCGTGCGTCAGCACCAGCGCCTTCGCAACTGAAAGCCAGAAGGTACAACCTCTGGAAAAAATCGCGCCTTATCCGCAAGCGGAAAAAGGCATGAAGCGTCAGGTGATCCAGTTACCGGCTCAGCAAAATGAAGCGAATTTCAAAGTGGAACTGTTGATCGGCCAGACGCTGGAAGTGGATTGCAACCAGCATCGTCTCGGCGGACAGCTGGAAAGCAAAACGCTGGAAGGCTGGGGCTACGACTACTTTATCTTTGATAAAGTGACGTCACCGGTTTCCACCATGATGGCCTGCCCGGATGGCAAGAAAGAGAAGAAATTCGTGACCGCGTATCTGGGTGATAACAGCCTGTTACGCTACAACAGCAAGCTGCCAATCGTGGTGTATACGCCGGAAAACGTGGAAGTGAAATATCGCGTGTGGAAGGCGGATGAAAATATCGGACAAGCGGTAGTACGTTAAGAATAAGTCGGGTGGCGGCTTCGCCTTACCCGACCCGGAATGGGTGTGCTCTGGTGCCCTCACCCCAACCCTCTCCCACCGGGAGAGGGAGAAAACACTAAAAACGGTAACGGATGTTACCGTTTTGCTTTTACCTTACAGCGCGATATCCGCCACCGGTTTGTTTTCTGCCTGCGGCTTCAGCTCCGCTTTTGGTGCAGCATCAGCAGCCTGCGGCTTAACGTATTGCAGCTGCAGCACGCGGCTGGTGTATTCCAGCTCCTGCTCCGTCGCGTCCACGTTACCGTTCAGCTTCGTACCGTAGGATGGAATAATCGTTTTCAGCTTCGCCTGCCATTCCGGCGTGGCGACTTTATCTTTAAACACTTTTTCCATCAGGTGCAGCATGATAGGTGCAGCGGTAGAGGCACCAGGGGAAGCCCCCAGCAGGGCGGCAATAGTGCCGTCTTTATCGCTTACCACTTCGGTACCCAGACGCAGCACACCGCCCTCTTTCGGATCGCGTTTGATGATCTGTACGCGCTGACCCGCCTGCCACAGACGCCAGTCTTCTTTCTTCGCCTGCGGATAGTACTCTTTCAGCGCCTCGAAGCGTTCTTCATCAGAAAGCATCACCTGGCTAATCAGGTATTTCACCAGATCGAAGTTATCCAGCCCGACATCCATCATTGGCTTCACGTTTGAGGTGGTGGTTGCGCTCAGCAGATCCCACAACGAGCCGTTTTTCAGGAACTTAGTGGAGAAGGTTGCAAACGGCCCGAACAGCACCACACGCTTACCATCAAGCATACGGGTATCGATGTGAGGAACGGACATTGGCGGCGCCCCCACGGAGGCCTGACCATACACTTTTGCCAGATGACGGTTCACCACTTCCGGGTTTTCCGACACCAGGAACTGACCGCCCACCGGGAAGCCCGCGTAGTCGTCCGCTTCCGGAATACCGGACTCCTGCAGCAGTTTCAGCGCCGCACCGCCCGCACCAATAAAGACAAACTTTGCCTTGATAACGTGCTCGGCTTCGTTGTTTTTCAGATCGGCAACGGTCACGCTCCAGCTGTTGTCAGCGTTGCGCTTAAAGCCACGCACTTCGGTGCTGAGCTGCAGATTGAAGTTCTCTTTTTTCTTCAGAGAAGCCACCAGCTGACGGGTGATTTCGCCATAGTTGACGTCAGTACCAATCTCAGTACGGGTTGCCGCCACCTTCTGGTTCGGGTCACGACCTTCCATCACCAGCGGTGCCCACTCTTTGATCTGCGCGTGATCTTCAGAATATTTCATGCCGCGGAACAGCGTGCTCTGCTGCAGCGCCGCGTAGCGCGCGCGCAGGAAGTTCACATTCTGCTCGCCCCACACAAAGCTCATGTGCGGCACGGTGTTGATGAAGGAGTGCGGATCGTGCAACACGCCGCTGTTCACCTGGTGAGACCAGAACTGGCGAGAAATCTGGAATGCTTCGTTGATCTCTACCGCCTTCTCGATACTAATGGAACCGTCCTTTTTCTGCGGCGTATAGTTCAGTTCCATGAGTGCCGAATGTCCGGTACCGGCGTTATTCCAGCCGTTTGAGCTTTCCTGCGCCACGCCATCGAGGCGCTCGACCATGGTCATTGACCAGTCCGGCTGAAGCTCTTGCAGATAGGTTCCCAGCGTGGCGCTCATGATGCCGCCGCCAATTAAAAGGACGTCCGTTTCCTGCTCTTTTGGTGCGTCAGCTTTCGCCGCCATTGAGACGGTGTTCAGCCCCACGGCCAGAGAAAAGAGCATGGCAGTCATTTTTTTCATAATTTTGCCTTAGTTGAGTAGTGCTTGAAGCGTGGAAATTGCAGGTGAAAAAAGCTGCGGGGGGAACGGTAGCAACTTTTAAATATTGTTTAAAGGTTACGAAATTATTGTAATTGTGAAATTTAATGATGGATTGTTTGTGTGGGATTGCCGGATGAAACTGGCAAGGCGCGGTATTTCTGGTTACTATGCTGCACTTTGTGATCGCGCGCACGGAAGCCCGCCCTAATCTGCGAATTGTTATGTCATTACCCCATGCTTCTCTTTCCCGTGAAGACCAGGTCGCCACGGTGCTGCGTTCCCCTCAACTGCTGCTACGCGAAACGCTGGCAGGCGTAATTACCGCTCTGGCCCTCATTCCTGAGGTGATCTCCTTTTCCGTGGTCGCAGGCGTTGACCCAAAGGTCAGCCTGATTGCCTCTGTGGTGCTGTGTCTGACCCTTTCAGCGTTCGGCGGTCGTCGTGCGATGGTCACAGCAGCTGCGGGCTCCGTCGCGCTGGTGATTGGCCCGATGGTGCATCAGCACGGGGTGCAGTACATCCTGCCGGCGGTCCTGATGGCGGGGATAATCCAGATTCTGTTCGGCGTGTTCGGAATGGCGCGCCTGATGCGCTTTATTCCCCAGTCGGTGATGACCGGTTTCGTAAATGCGCTGGGATTGTTAATTTTCTTCGCACAGGTTCCCCACTTCTGGAGCCGCAGCCCGCTGATTGTGGGCCTGTTCGTGCTGACGCTGCTGATTGTGCTTTGGGTGCCGCGCTTTGTTAAAAGCATCCCGTCACCGCTTATTGCGATTGTACTGCTCACCCTGTTCACCGTTACCAGCGGACAGGTTCTCCCGACTGTGGGGGATGAAGGTTCTATGAGCAGTGGTTTGCCAGGGATGACGCAGCTGCTCGTCCCGCTGAATATGGAAACGCTCAGCATCATCTGGCCATGCGCGCTGAGTATCGCTTTTGTCGGCCTGCTGGAATCACTGCTGACGGCAAAACTGGTGGATGAACTGACCGCGACGACGTCCAGCAAACGCCGTGAAAGTATCGGCCTCGGCGCAGGGAATATTCTTGCCGGGTTGTACGGCGGGATCGCGGGCTGTGCCATGATCGGACAAACCATTGTCAACGTGGAGATGGGCAAAGGTCGCAGTCGCGTCTCAACTTTTGCAGCGGGCATGGTGCTGCTGGTGCTGGTCACCGCCCTCAGTGAGGTGATGGCAAAAATCCCTATGGCCGTTCTGGCCGGGATCATGGCGATTGTTGCCATCAAAACGTTTAACTGGCACAGCCTTCAGCCTGCCACGTTAAAAAGTGCGCCCATTGCCGAAACGGTTGTGATGCTGATTACCGTTGCAGCAACGGTTTCAACCGGTAACCTGGCCATTGGCGTGCTGGGCGGGATTATTGTGATGGCATCGCTTCCCGCCCGGCTCAAGCGTCGGCTTAAAGAAGAAAAATCGTTGCAAGCCCAAGAAAAATAAAGAAACCGCCGGTATCGGTGATGGCGGTAATCATCACGCTCGACCCCACCGCGGGGTCGCGCCCCAGTTTGGTCATCGTCAGGGGGATAATGACCCCCATCATGGAGGCCACCAGCAGATTCAGCACCATCGCCAGCATCATCACCCCGCCTAACGCCATATCATCGTACAGCCACCAGGTAATGCCGCCCATAATGCCGCCCCACACCAGGCCGTTAATCAGCGCCACCCCCATCTCCCTGAAGATCAGGAAGGCGAAGTTACCCGGCTGAATATTCTCCAGCGCCAGCGCGCGGACGATCATGGTAATGGTCTGGTTGCCGGTGTTGCCGCCAATGCCGGCCACAATCGGCATCAGCGAGGCCAGCGCGACCAGTTGTGAAATGGTGTGTTCAAAGCCGTCGATCACCCGGGAGGCGATAAATGCCGTGCAGAGGTTAATGGCGAGCCATGCCCAGCGGGTTTTCACTGCCTTGCCGACGGAGGCGTGGACGTCATCTTCGGCGCTGA
This sequence comes from Enterobacter cloacae complex sp. OE43NF, assembly GCF_023544405.1. Lineage (NCBI taxonomy): Bacteria > Pseudomonadati > Pseudomonadota > Gammaproteobacteria > Enterobacterales > Enterobacteriaceae > Enterobacter > Enterobacter cloacae complex sp. OE43NF. The sequence continues at coordinate 6,695 of NZ_JAMJFW010000078.1, read as the reverse complement.
TCCCGCCGAGCGCACGTAAATCGTTATCGGTCTCTTCGTAAACCACGTCAACGATCTCATCGATGGTTAGACGCCCCATCAGTTTACCCACAGAATCTACGACCGCCGCGCTCACAAGGTCGTCACGTTCGAAGGTACGGGCCGCTTTTTCCGCGTCGTCTTCCGGGGAGAAGACCATCGGCTCGGTTTCCATCACCTCACTCACCCGCCGTTGGGTGCTGTTGAGCAGGATCGTTTTAAGCTCCAGCTCGCCAAGCAGGGTTTTATCCCGGGAGGTGACGAACAGTTTATCGGTGTTGTCCGGCATGCTGCCCAGGCGACGCAGATAGCGCTGCACCGTACCGAGAGTCACATCCGGGCGCACCATGATGACGCCAAACTCCATAATGGCGCCCACGCTATGTTTGTCATAGTGCATCACCTGACGCACGCGTGCCCGCTCTTCCGCAGGCAGCGAAGCCAGCAGTCGCCCGGTCAGGTTTCGCGGCAGGTGCTGAACGAGGTAAATCTGCTCGTCAATGTCCAGCGTCTGCAGGGCATCGAGGATATCCCGGTCGCTCATCTCATCAATGAGATCGTCCCAGACGTTTTCAGAGGCTTCCAGCAACACCTGCCCGCGCTCATGATCCTGCACCAGCCGCCACAGGGCGTGACGCTCTTCCGAGGGGAGGGCTTCCAGGGTATCCGCCAGATCCGGCGGAGGTAAATGAGCAACCAGCGCACCTACCTCAGCAATATCGTCGGCCAGCGTGCCGACATCATATTGCTCAGCCAGGGTCAGTTTGCCCAGTAACGCAGAGGTGACCGCTTTATCCGTCGTGAGGAGCCAGATGAGACGCGCACGTTCCTGGTCGCGCTGCCTGGCACTGTTTTTCTTTAAAACCGACATTAATCATAAATCCATGAAATAAGTTGGCTTTAAGCATAGCGCGGAGATATGTAAATAAGAATAAACAACGGGGCGGGATGGAGAAAAAATCGGCATAACATGCACGATTTATCCCCTCTCCCCGTGGGAGAGGGTTAGGATGAGGGCTTCAGGCCGTGCGCGCCACCGCATCGCGAGACGCCGCATCGCGCTCTTCACCGGTCAGTTCGCTCAGCTTGCCGTCACGCATCTCCAGCAGCCGGTCGGCGTGAATGAAGTAGTGATCGTCATGGCTGATGGCAAAGATGGTTTTGCCCATCGCCTGCATCAGCGGCAGCAGCACCTGGTAGAACTCGCGGCGGAAATGCGGGTCCTGATCCGCCGCCCACTCGTCCAGCAGAATGATGTCGCGCTCTTCCGCCAGGGCCAGCAGCAGCGCCACGCGCTTTTTCTGGCCTTTCGAGAGCTTCAGGTTGAGGATCTTGCCGTCCTGCAGCTCAAGCTTGTGCGACATCTGCAGATGCGCCAGCCACTTCTCCACCAGCGCCGGGTTAGCCTGTTGCCCTTCCGGCCCCAGCAACTGATCGAAGAGCCAGACATCGGTGAATACCGCCGAGAACAGCTTGCGATAATCCTCAGGCTTCTCTGCGTTGAGCGCGCGGCCATCCAGCAGAATGTCACCCGATTGCGGCTGATATAACCCCGTCAGCAACATCGCCAGCGTCGATTTCCCGCTGCCGTTACCGCCAATGAGAAACAGCAGTTCGCCGCGATGAATCGTCAGATTGACCGGCCCCACGGAAAAGGCGTTGTCCTGGTAGCGGAATGTGACGTTACGCAGTTCCAGCGTTTGCCAGTTCGGGAAGGCCTGAGGGCGCGGGAACTCCGCTTTGAACGGCGCAAGGTCGAACTTTTTGAGCTTATTAAACGCCACCTGCGCGCTCAGCAAGGTGGGCAATGCGCCGACGGCAGAGAGCAGCGGTGTGCGCAAAAACAGCAGGGTCAGGGAGTAAGTTGCCGCTACATTGGTATCGGCCCAGCCCAGGCTGTTGGCCATCCAGAAGACCAGGCCAATCGCGCCCAGCATCATAATGTTCGACCAGTTAACCGCGCTCAGGTGGAAGGTATCGGCACGGATAATATGGTGCCGGTATTCACGCGCGTCCGGGATGTAGAGGTTGTTGAAGATATGCTCGGCACGCTCGCGGTTCAGGGTCAGCTCTTTACGCCCTTCCAGTACCGTCTGGTAATCGTTATAGAGTTTGTCCTCGGTTTCACGCAGTACCGCCATGTGTTTGTAGACGCGGGAAACCAGCAGAAAACCGCCCCAGATGGTGATAGTAATCCACAGTGCCGTAACGGCCAGCATCTTGCTGGAGAGCCAGGCGAGATAGGCCGCCGAGCCAACGGTCAGGATAATGCCCTGCACCAGCTCTGGCAGACGGACAAACGCAATGGTGATGGCGCGCACGTCGCTCGTCAGTCCCGCCAGCAAAGAGGCACTGCCGAGTTGCTCGACGCGCTCCACCTGGGTATCCAGGATCCGCTTGATAAACTCGCTGCGCAGGCGGAAGACGAAATGATGCCCGAGAGCCGTCAGCGCCAGCTGGGAACCCAGCGTGACCGCCATCAGCAGCAATAATAGCCCCAGAAATTCCGGCAGAACGGACAGCGAGGTGTCGACCATTTCGATCAAACGCACGTTGATGAAGGCGATAAGACCAATACCTAATGCGGCGCTAGCAAGGCTTAGCGCCATTACCGCAATAAAGGGCCAGCGATACTGACGCCAGACAAGAAGAAGTAGTTGCATGCAGGCAATCCGGACAATAAAAATCAGCCAGCAGTGTAAACTGCCCTGCGTTTACATCAAGAATAATTCTTATTTTTGTTTGCCTGGCGCGGTCTGGCGGAAAGTCAGGTTAAAGCGGAACTCGCCCGTCTGCGGATGGACGCCAGGCTTCAGTGGCTGAATGCCGTGGTAATAGAGCCGCGACTCCCTGCCCCACACCACCACATCCCCATGCTCCAGCATCAGACGCTGGAGAGGATCGTTGCGGCGTAATCCGCCGAACTGGAATATGGCGGGTAGACCCAGGGATACCGAGACGATCGGCGCACGCAGATCGGGTTCATCTTTATCCTGATGCAGCGAGAGTTTCGCCCCAACGCCATAGCGGTTGATAAGACAGGCATCCGGTTGAAAATCGGGATAGGTGGCCTCGACGGCGGCATCATGGCAGAGCGCCTGAAAAACCGCAGGCATGGGCGGCCAGGGCTTGCCGGTGACGGGATCGTCCGGGGCATAGAGATAGCCCCGTTCGTTGGTTGCCCATCCTGCCGTACCGCAGTTGGTCATCGCCACCGACATGGTGTAGCCGCCAGGCGTCACCATATGTCGGAATGGCGAAACGGCCGCGACGTCCTGGATCCCGGCCAGCAGCGCCGAGGCCCGGGAGAGTGCAAACCGGCGCAGGATCACTGCGCCAGGCGCTAGCGGCTCCTGCCAGGGTTCTGCATCCGCAAAGAGATCGAGCATTATCCCTCCTGATTCCTGGACTCACGTTTCAATAATAGCGCCTTTCGTTCCGTCCCCCAGCGATAGCCCGAAAGCGCTCCGTCCTGGCGTACAACACGATGACAAGGGATGACGATCGCCAGTTTATTTGCGGCACACGCTGCGGCCACCGCACGTACCGCGCCAGGTTTGCCAATCGCCTGCGCCACCTGCTGGTAGCTGGCTGTTTCACCGCAGGGAATATTGCGCAGGGCCTGCCAGACCTGCTGCTGGAAAGCGGTTCCGCGAATATCCAGCGGCAGAGCCAGCGGCACGCCACGGTTATCGATGGTATGGATAACCTGAGCAATACGTCGGGCAAATTCGCCTTCCAGCGGCGCGCGCTCCGCGTCCGGAAACAACGACAAAATCTCCTGGGTGACTTTGGCATCATCATCGCCCAGCAATATTGCGCAGATCCCCCGCTCGCTTTCGCCCACCAGACAGCGGCCTAAGGCACACTCGCTGATGGCATAGCGCACTGCGACATCCCCTTTACGGTACTGCTTTGCCGTCATGCCCAGCGCGTCGTTGGCTTTACGATAGTAGCTGCTGCTGTCCGGAAACCCTGCCGCCAGCACGGCATCGGTTATTTTATCCCCGTGGGCAAGCGCATTGCGCAGGCGCTGTCCCCGCGCTGCCTGCTGCCAGGCTTTTGGCGTCATCCCGGCTACGGATTTAAACAGGCGGTGAAAATGGAAAGGACTCATGGCAACCTGCTGCGCCAGCATTTCCAGCGTTAACGCGGGATCCTGCTCCAACAGGCGGCAGGCGCGCTCCACTTTTGCCAGCTTCTCTTCCTGCGGGTCGCGTTTGTCCGGTCGGCAGCGCTTGCACGGCCGAAACCCTGCCTGAACAGCATGGTGCACATCGGGGTAAAAGTGGACATTTTTACGCAGCGCGTGTCGGGCGCGACAGGACGGACGACATACGATCCCTGTCGTCAGGACGGCAAAGACAAATTGTTCGTCAGCACGCGGATCACGGGCCAGCACGGCCTGCCAGCGATCCTCATCGGTCATATAAGTCGGGTTTTTCATCATCGGCTCCTCTTACAAGCATACCTACAGCTTGCCTGAGCGCCAGCAATCAAAAACCCGCAACCTTGCTTTTTAATTCTTTTCGCTCACCAGGAAGCTGTCGAACTGCGGTGAACTCCAGGTCTTAAAGCCGTCGGCCTCTTTGGTGATCATATATACCGCCAGCCCTTGCTGGCGAACCACCTCTTTGGCTTTCTCAGTACCGAGCACCATTAACCCGGTATCCCAGGCATCGGCTTCAAGCGCCGTCGGGGCAATCACCGTAACCGAGACCAGATTATGCGTAATGGGTCGCCCGGTCTGGGGGTCAATGACATGCGAGATCCGCTTCCCGTCGAGCTCGTAATAGTTACGGTAGCTGCCGGAGGTGCTGATGCCATGGCCGTTAATATCGACAATTGCCTGCACCGCATTTTGCTGGTCGGTCGGTTTTTGAATCGCCACACGCCACGGTTTGCCGCTGGCGTTCATCCCCCGGCTGACCAATGCGCCACCCACGGAGACCAGATAACGCGGGATGCCTTCCTGAGCCATCAGTGCGGCCAGATGATCCGCCGCATAACCTTCCCCGACTGTCGACAGGTCAACAAACAGATCGGGGATGTCTTTTTGCAGATACTGTTGCCCGTACTGGTTGATCACCGTCAGGTGCTGAAGCCCTGTCCGGGCGCGGGCGTCGTCAATGGCCGCCTGATCGGGGGTGGTCACCGGCTGCTTATTTGGGCCGAATCCCCAGAGGTTAACTAACGGCCCCACGGTCACGTCCATCGCACCGTGGGTTTTATAGCCCACGCGCATCGATTCGGTCACGATATCGGCCATCTCCTCGCTCACCGGCCACAGGGACGTGCTGGTAGAGAGGTTAAAGCGCATCAGCGCCGAGTCGTTTTTGTAGGTGGATAGCAGCTGATCGTCGGCATCCAGCTGAGACTGAATTTTGCCGCGAAGTTCTTCTGCGCGTGCTTTATCAAGGTTCATTACGCTGACGCGCCAGAATGTCCCCATCGTTCTGCCTTCCAGCACCGTCGCCGCTGGCGCGTCGGTGTGTGCCACAGGCGTGGAAGAGTCACATGCGGTCAGGAAAAAAAAGGTTGCCAGGACGCTGGCGCGTAAAAAAGTCATGTCCATTCATTATTATCCTCATGCCAGGGCGGCAAGAGTACACCAAAACGCGGGAATTGAAAGGCCTTAAAAAAGGCAATAAAAAGGGGCCAGCCGGCCCCTTTGTTACACTGAAAAGCGATTAGAACTGGTAAACCAGACCCAGTGCTACGATATCGTCAGTGCTGATACCTGCGTTACGGGTGAACTCTTTGTCATCCAGCAGGTTGATTTTGTAGTCCACATAGGTAGACATGTTTTTGTTGAAGTAGTAAGTCGCACCAACATCAACATATTTCAGCAGATCCTGATCGCCGTAACCGTTTTCCAGATCCTTACCTTTGGACTGCAGGTAAGCCACGGATGGACGCAGGCCGAAGTCGAACTGGTACTGAGCAACCACTTCGAAGTTCTGCGCTTTGTTAGCCCAACCCAGGTTACCTACGCGAGTCGCGTTATAGGTCTGAGTATACTGAGCAGCCAGGTAGATGTTGTTAGCGTCGTATTTCAGACCGCCAGTGTAGGTTTCAGCGCGGTCGCCATTACCGTAAGTCAGATCGTTCTGGGAGCTGGTACGCTTAGAGCTGGACACGGCAGTACCGATACCGAAGCCTTCGCCCAGGTTATAAGTGATAGAACCGCCGACGCCGTCACCGTTCTGACGCAGTTCAGTACGACCATTGTTAGTCTGGTCTTCACCGCTTGCGCTACCGTTTTTACCCTGATACTGAACGGCGAAGTTCAGGCCATCAACCAGGCCGAAGAAATCGCTGTTACGGTAGGTCGCGAAGCCGTTACCACGCTGCTGCATGAAGTTGTCAGAACCGTAGGTGTCGCCGCCAAATTCTGGCAGAACGTCGGTCCAGGAAGTCACATCGTAAACAACACCGTAGTTACGACCGTAGTCGAAAGAACCCGCGTCACCAAATTTCAGACCGGCGAACGCCACACGAGTCCAGGAGTTGTTTTCGTTCTCACCAGAGTTACCCTGAATCTGGTATTCCCACTGGCCGTAACCGGTCAGTTGATCGTTAACCTGAGTTTCGCCTTTGAAGCCAAGACGCATGTAGGTCTGGTCGCCATCCTGACCGTCGTCATCAGAGAAATAGTGCAGACCATCGACTTTGCC
>NZ_JAMJFW010000077.1:0-12135 GCF_023544405.1 Enterobacter cloacae complex sp. OE43NF | reverse complement strand
ACATATTGAAAACCAGCCACTTATGGCTGGTTTTTTTATTGGTATTTTTATACGGGGAAACATCGGGGAAAAACTGGGGAATAATTGCCCGTACTTTCTGTTCAATCGGACGAAAAAATCCCATCCTTTAAATCGTTTTACTCGCCTTGACACTGTATATTTTTACAGTAAAAATATAACCTCCTCTCAAACAGATTAAGGAGACTGTTATGTTTGTTGAGTTGGTTTACGATAAACGAAATGTCCAGGGCTTGGATGGAGCCAGAGAAATTATTCTGGCTGAGCTGACGAGGCGAGTTCATCACATATTCCCTGATGCTGAAGTGAAGGTTAAACCTATGCAGGCTAACGGATTGAATAGTGATGCCAGCAAAAGCGACCGTGAAAAGTTGAACCGTATGCTGGAGGAAATGTTTGAAGAGTCTGATATGTGGCTTACAAATGAATGAATTTACCTAATGCATCACAGCAAACCCGGCCCCATTACCGGGTTAGATTTCCTCTTTACACTATTTTCGAAATTTTGCGTAGATCCTTCCAGTTTAGCAACACGCCGCTTTACCGCATCGCTGGCTTCCATCATCATGCCCCTGTTTCAAAATCATAATGTTTCGGTGCGCACCTGTTTTTTCTCCCTGCCCTATACTTTCAGTCTGACATCTGGCTGGAGGTTTCTATGTGTGGACGTTTTGCACAAGCCCAAACCCGTGAAGACTATCTGGCATACCTGGCCGACGAAGCCGATCGTGACATTGCCTATGACCCGGAGCCAATTGGCCGGTACAACGTGGCACCAGGCACAAAAGTTCTCCTGCTGAGCGAACGCGACGAGCAGCTGCACCTCGATCCTGTCCTGTGGTCTTACGCGCCCGGGTGGTGGGATAAACCACCCCTGATCAATGCGCGCGTCGAGACAGCGGCCACCAGCAGAATGTTTAAACCACTATGGCAGCATGGCCGGGCGATCTGCTTTGCTGACGGCTGGTTCGAATGGAAGAAGGAAGGCGACAGGAAACAACCCTACTTCATTCACCGCGCCGACGGCCAGCCCATATTCATGGCGGCGATAGGCAGCACTCCGTTTGAGCGCGGCGATCATTCAGAGGGCTTTTTGATAGTGACGTCTGCAGCTGACAAAGGTCTAGTTGATATTCACGACCGCCGACCACTGGTTCTGTCACCAGAAGCAGCGCGTGAGTGGATGCGGCAGGATATAGGCGGGAAAAAAGCTGAAGAGATTGCAGCTGACGGCGCAGTGCCTGCCGAAAAGTTTACCTGGCACGCTGTTACACGCGCGGTTGGAAACGTCAAAAATCAAGGTAAAAATCTTATAGAAACAACAAGTTAACCTTTTTGGTTAATTTATTTTTCTTGATGGGTTTACTTTTTTTATGGTTAGAGTATATTTAGAACATCTGGCGTAAGCCACAATGAAAGCACTGAGGATATGACTATGGCTCTTACTGATTTCGGAAAGGCCGTAAGGAAAGCTCGGATCGATACTGGTTATACTTTGCTTACAATGGCAAAGGCTTTAGGAACAACACCTGCTTTTCTAAGCGGGCTCGAAACAGGGACTAAAAAAATACCAGAGAAATGGGTAACGGCAATCAATGAACTTTTTGCAGCGCAAGGTTATTATATTGATGATCTCGATGTTTTAGCTTCTATCGCGAATGAATCGGTACCTATTGAAGGTTTACCAAAGCAACAACAAATGCTTGTTGCTGGTTTTGCAAAATCGGAATTCACCCATGAAGAATTAAAAAAATTTGCAGAATTACTTGCAGAAATCAACAAAAAATAACTGCTTAGGAAACTGTTATGCATTTAATGCGCGGTACACGTGTTCGTCCTCTGAGTGAAATGGAAATTAAAGCGATAGCTGTAAATGCTTGCTTTGCACTCGGATTTACTAGTAAGTATAAATACCGGCGTAGACCGCGCAGATTTGACGTAGCGCTGGAAACATTATCTCAATGGAATATTGTCCTCGATCCAATGGATGATGACGAATGGTTTCAGGAAACGCTGGGTCTAACGATTGGACACTGTGAACCTGACAAACTGACTATCAGGGTTCCAAACCATATCTATGAAATGGCATGTGGCGGTGAACGATCAGCATTATTTGTTATATTCCATGAGCTCGGGCACTTGCTGCTACAACATAAGCCAGCCCTACACTTTGCGAATGCCATGCCGGAACAAAATGAAGATTCTGAATGGCAGGCGGATCTTTTTGCAGAAACGATGCTGGATAAATTGGGCTATCAAACAGCACAGCTTTGCTTTGAATTTTATTGAAAAAAGCCCTGTTGACGCAGGGCTTCTTAGGGGTCGAGCTATGTTGACGCATAACTCGGTGTGTATGGAGAAATCTACCGCTACACAAAATGCTTGACGGCTAAGAGTATAGTGGTTCTCCTAACAAGGTGCAATCTGTTTAGATTTACAGGCTGTACATTTACATAGGAGATCTCACATGAAAACTGGCTATTGTCCAAAATGTGGGAATTCGTGTGAAGTAACCTTCACACCCTATGTAATGAAGGATGGTAAAATCATCCGCCCTAAAAAGGCGAAAGTTTTTGTTATCCCTCATTGCAAATGCAGCGAGAAAAAAGCTGCTTAATTAAGTAAAAAGGCTGCGTAAAGCAGCCTTTTTACTTCACAATTAATAAATCTGATATGCGAGTAGTATATCGGGGTGAAAGCAACTGCCGCTTCATCTGCCACTGCTGCTGTATGCCCTGCCCGGCAAAGTAGAGCGTGCCTTTTCCATCTTTAGCATTCAGGTGATCAAGCACTTCCATCAACCTTTCGCTACCTGCCCGCGGTGCGTTTTCGTCGAACAAGTTTAGCTGGGCTACGCCCTGGCTGAAGAAGTCACCCAGCATTACTCCGGCTTTCTGGTACCGGTGTCCGTCTTTCCAGATTTTGTCCAGGCACCTTACCGCGGCGTTGATGATGTCGCGGGAATCCTGAGTGGGGGTAAGAAGCTTCACTGACGCGCTGTTACCGTAATACGGCTCATTAAGCGCAAAGGGAGAGGTTTTCACGAATGCAGATATAAAACGGCAATACTGGTGCTCGCCACGTAGTTTTTCAGCGCCACGGGCCGCATAGCTGCAAATGGCCTGACGCATCTGCTCATATTCTGCGACGCGTTCGCCGAAAGAACGACTGCAGACGATTTCCTGCTTTGCCGGCGCAAACTCCTCCAGATCAAGACATGGTTCGCCGCGCAGCTCCCGAACCGTTCGCTCCAGGACGACATTGAAGTGCTTTCGAATAATCCACGTACTCTGCTCAGAGAGGTCCAGAGCTGTTTTGATGCCCATGGCATTAAGCTTTTTACTGATTCTGCGACCAACGCCCCAAACATCCTCTACAGGCACGATCGCCAACAGCCGACGCTGCCGATCGACATTTGACAGGTCAACTACCCCGCCCGTCTGTCGCTGCCATTTCTTTGCGGCGTGATTAGCGAGTTTAGCGAGTGTTTTTGTCTGAGCAATGCCAACGCCAACGGTAAGGTGCGTACGCTTCAGAACCGTAGCGCGGATCTCTTTGCCAAAGTCAGTCAAATCCCTGCAGTTCCTAACGCCCGTCAGGTCACAAAAAGCTTCATCGATACTGTAAATTTCGACGCGGGGGCTCATTTCTTCCAGCGTCGTCATTACCCGGTTCGACATATCAGCGTAAAGCTCGTAATTGCTGCTGAAGCAAACAACGCCAGCGCGCCGGAAAAGCTCCTTTTGCTTGAAGAAAGGCTCGCCCATTGCTATCCCTGCGGCTTTTGCCTCTGCGCTGCGCGCGATCACGCAGCCATCGTTATTTGAGAGAACGACAACCGGCCGCCCTCTCAGGTCCGGCCTGAATACAGTCTCGCATGATGCGTAGAACGAATTCACATCACAGAGCGCAAACATGTTCAGCTCGCCGATTTCACGATGAAAGTAACAACGCCGAAAACGTCCAGCGTATCTTCGCTGCCTACAACAATCGGACTGTAGGCGCTATTCATTGGGATGAGTTGGACAGTTGGACGTAGCTGCAGGCGTTTAACAGTAAATTCCCCTTCCACCGCGGCAATGACAATGTCACCGTGCTCAGCCGTGCGCGAACTGTCCACTACCAGCAAATCACCGTCGCTGATCCCGGCTTCTATCATTGAATCACCCGCTGCTTTGACGAAGTATGTTGAGCTCGGGTGAGCAACAAGTAACTCATTGAGGTCGATGCGCTGTTCAACGTAATCAGCCGCGGGGCTCGGGAAACCACACTGCACTAAGTCACTGAAAAGCGGGAGAGCAATAATTTCTCTCAGTTCTGTTGGCCTGATGAATTCCATGACACATACCTCAAATACTGTTTTTATATACAGTAGTTTTATTTGTAAGTGTTCGCAAGATGCAGGCCGTACCGTCACTGCTTAAAGCTTCGCCGTTTCGTTTCTAAGTTTCTATGCAGCTTCGAATTATGGCTTTTGTAAATTTTTCCATAATGGCGCTATGTAAGCAGATCTGAGGGGGACAAAGCCCGTTGAATGCTGGCACGGGCTGCGGCTGAAAACTAGGCTTCATGATTCCGCTATTTTTTGCTTAAGCTCCAGGATCTCTTTCTGTGTTGTCTCTAGCTGTTTAATGACGTAGTTCAGTGCCAGCACGGTATCAAGCATGATAACGTTGTTATCCAGTGCCAACGTATCATCAGCATCAATCCTGTTGCCTTCATCATCAAATTTCGGTGCTGCAGGGACCAGCTTTACATACTCACTGTCAATTTTCATTACATCCTGAGCAATTACGCCCCGGCGAACTCTCTCACGAGGGTCATCATTGTAGACGTAAGTTGCTGGCAGGAATTTCCTTATATTCTCGTATGACTGATAACCATCATCATATTTAATATCGTGCTTCAGCGTAATGTCACAGTTAGGCTGCTTCTGGAAAATATAGTTACCAGAAAGATTTCCACCAGCGTTGGCATATATATCACCGTTTGCTGTCGTGAATTGAAATATACGCTGTCCGGCAGAACCACCATCCCCGAGTGTTGTTATCGCCACGTTCGCCCACGAACTAGGTCCGGTAGCTATAGAACCAAGCCCTACTGTTGAAGAATATCCACCACTGCATTGACTATGCCAACGGGCAAAAGGAATAAACCCAGCATCATTATTAACGGATACGTTACCCCTAAAAAAAGAGATATTTCTTTGCCATGTGTTAATGTCTGACCATGAGCCACCATAACCAGCCCCATCAGCTCCACACGAAGATGATTTGAATCTCTCATCTGGGTAAAATAAAAATGAACCCGCCGTACCAGCTCCGCTATTAACATTTAACTGCGCTCTGTCTAAATTAGTCCCGCTCCCACGAACACCGCCAAGAGACCAATTCCAATTATACCAGGCCCCTCCCACAGCGTTTACATAACTTCCTACAGTCCCATCCCCTGTGATGTTGTATAGCTTAACAGTCTTATCACCACCTTCCTGAGTAGATACGCCAATGCTGCTACCCTGAGTTACCATCAAACTGCCGGTAACATTTCCCCCTGATTTACCATTGACGGTGTTCAGCCTTTCATCATTTCCCTGGGCTACAGTGCCCGCTTTGGTGCCGTATCCTAAACCGAGGTTTGTGCGAGCTTCTGCGGCATTCGTTGCGCCGGTTCCGCCGTCTGTGACAGCAAGCGCACCGTTGCTCCCTTTCTGTGCCAATTTACCGATGCCAGGGATGATTACGGAGGTGCCGTTGATGGTTACGGTGATGCTCTGATTGGCTGAGGTGGTGGCGAACGTCTCCCACGCGCCAATGTTCTCGTCATATTCTTTGATGAGCTGAGACATAGCCTGTGCCAGTCAATCAACCGAGGTAATGTCCGACACAAGAATTCCATACTTCTGGCCGCTAAGTGCCGGGGAAGCGGCAGGGGTTACCGTAATTGACGTGGCGCTGTTCACGGATGAAATCTGGAACAGCTGCACCGGGCTAGACATCACGATAATCGTCTGGCCAGCGCGAACCTGGCTGGCGGGTGCCGTCCAGTTTGTGCCAGTGCCGGTTGCGGTATTTCCGTTGATAGCAATAGTGCCAGTGTTATAAAGCATGAACTACCTCACGATAATAACGATCGTTTAAAGCGATCAATAATGTAAAATTGATCGCTCTTATCAATCTGACTATTTTTTAAACTCAAATAAAATGGATATTCCCGCAGATACAGGAATGTAGAAATGAAACGATTATTTGCCGTGGCACTTTTGCTCGTGGCTGGTTGTGCCGATAAAGACAGAGACTATGCCTTCAAAATGGATTACCCGGGGGATGCTGCACGCTTATCTCTGGGGGGAGATATTCACGTGAATATTGACTGTGCCACGAGAGAAGTTAACGTAATTTCAGACAGCAGCAATGGCATTTTCAGCCGACATATAAATAAGAGGCTAAGCAATATCTGTTATAAGAAAACGGATACGCTTGATGTCGTATACCGCTTCGAACCTGCAAAGGGTGTGAAGCAAGACATGATCGCTACTCAATACCCACGCGTTCCGCCAGTATCAAATTCCAACAAACTGAGCGATGGGAATTCGTAACCCTCTCCCCTGAAGTATCTGGCTCCAGTTGCGCTGATTTTTGGATATATACCTGCCCTGCAACTGCGAGCCAGTCCATTTTAAAGCGATCCCTGAGTAACCAGTCGCCCCGCCATCATCACTAAGGTTTCCCGGACAGTTGTTAACGAGAATCCACGGGTTAAAGCCGAGGTTTATCGCAAAGGTATTGTTCTGCAGATCATAACTCGCTGGCACATCAAAAAAACCAACTACCCTGGGCATTTTTGATGCTGATGCTGCGCTCCAGATAAGGTTTCCACCAGCATCGAATACATCCAGGTAACCGCTCTGCATTCCAATATTTCTCGTCGTGCGTATCATCCTCCCTGCATTATCTTCAAGAAGATCGGCGCCGGGTAAACCATACTTATTTGCATCCAGCTGAAGCCAGCGCAAATTCCCGTCATTCCAGAATTGTTGCTGGGTCAATCCCAGCGTGCTTCCGTCACCAAACGGGCTGTCTACACGGTAAAACCCTTTTTCAGTCACAGCCCCCAGAGAACGCTGATCATAAAAAATGGTGGACCTGTTTTGCGAATCGACGAGTAACTTGCCGGCACTGTTGTAAACTTCGAATCCGCTCATTGAAAATTATAAACCTCAACAGTGAAAGTGAATGCAGGACTACCAGTGGTCGGTAAATAGAATGCAGTGAAGCCGCCATTAAAAGCGCGGCAGTAATATTCATTTGCAGTAACGCCAGCCGTGACAATAGATATAAATGTACCGTCCTGGGTAATGCCAGGATATGAAAAGTCTTTTGCCGTTTCCCCGGCAGCAAATGTTACTGTTGTGCTTCCAATATAGCGGATAGCATAATCACTTAAATCAACGGCAATACGCCCTGCTCCGTCCCAGCATTGCAACCCCTGTGGCATTACCATAACCCCATTCTGACACGCAGCACGTTGTTGCTGTCGTAGATTTGAATGAGCGTGCTGGATATCAACATCCTACCGCCGCCGCCCACACCGTTAATTTCAAACGTTCCCCCTTTATCAAGCTTCCAGCCTACAGAGCCAGCCACATAGTTATTCGACTGGATATAGTTACCGATTTTGGCGTTATCAATGGTACCGTCCTGAATGAAGCTGGCCCTGATGAACGTCTGACCATTCTGGATCACAAATGGTAACGCCACGCTGTTTCCGGCAGCAGTGGTAACAGCAAAGCGGTCGGCCAGGAAGATTACCTGTGACTGCATGCCGGAGGGTGTATTCTGAACCCCAATCCCCATCCCGGCAGCGTAATACTGCCCGTTACTGGTTACGCCTACCTTGATGTTGTACATGGCACTGAGGTTACCGTTTACATCTGCGATAGCCTGTGCGTTGACGTTTATCGCGGCACTGTTTTCGCCAGATTTAACAGTCAGGGTGTTAATTTTTGTCGCCGATGCCTGTGTGAAATCAGCAAGAGTTTCTGTCAGGTCCGTAGAGTTAGAGATATTGCCACCAGCTTCTGCATCCAGCGTGACCAGCGCGCGCGCGACCGCCTGGCTGGCATCGGCAATCGTAGTATCCACTCTGTCTATACTGGCGCTGTTCCCGGCGTTCGTAGCGGTCTGCGAGCGACGGCTTACCACCTGCGCCAGCCCATTCTGAATAATCGCAATTGCCGAGTTCTTTACCCCGCCCGTCATGCCGTCCATAGACACAGAAATCTCGTCGATCTTCACTTCGGCCTGCGCCAGCCCGTCAGCGTTCTCCTGGATGTCTTTCGCCTGCTGCTCGAGTTCGTCGGCATGCTTTTTGATGTCATCCGCCATGCCTGAAACTTTTTCGTTGCTGTCCACCGCATTCTCGATCAGGTCCTTGAACGTGTCGGATCCTTTCATGTCCTCCAGGATTGCATCGGTGATATCAGATACATCGATGCTGGCCTGACCTCGCACCCATTCTGTGAAACCTGATTCGTTGCCGGTTCGGTCCACCAGCTGCGCGCGGTACCAGAAAATCTGCCCTGCTTTAAGGCCCATTTGCTGATATTTCCGCTGCGGGTAAGGCACATCGGCCAGCAGCATGGCATCGTTTTCAGTACCGGTCAGGCTGTACTGAATTTCGGTCTTCAGCGTATCGTCGGTATTCGCCGGGAATCCCCAGTTCAGCTCGATACCGAAAACCACGTTTTCAGAAGCGATGAAGCCAACCGGCTTCGGTGGATTGCCCACTTTACCCGTCAGCGTTTTCTCTTCTGAATACCCCCATCCGGATGAAATTTCAGCGGCGTTGATTGCGCGGACACGTACCAGGTAGCGCCCGGCATAAATTCCCGGGACGTCAAATGACGTGGTGGAGCTGCGCGGCACGTTAACCCAGTTCCCGTTATTGCGGCGCCATTGCGCTTCATAGGCGATAGCGTTCTGCGCCTGATCCCAGCTAACGCGCATGGTCTCAACGCTGATATTCTGCTGAACCACCGAAAACGAACTGATCGTGATGTTGGCTGGCGGGGACTGATTACCGGGCGGAATTACACTTATTGGCCGCTGGTCGACGATGGCGCCGGTATCGATACGGGCATACTTATCCGGATCGTGAAAAGCACCAGTAATAGAAAACGAGCCGTCGTTATTATCAGAGACGCTGATAACACGATATTGCTGTGCATAAAGCTCGTCGGATTCGACAATCCATACCGATTCGACTGCCGGTGTTTCGCTGTATGCCGTGGTCACGGTGACAGCCCGACCGTTTACGCTCTGTATCGTCCTGCTCTGCGATGCGCCAGACGGCAGGTTAACCATAAGACGGCTTCCGGCAACGGCAGCAGAATCACGATCAAGCGTGATAACGCGACCATTAACCGCGCTGATACGCCCTCCCATAACCTTTCCGGATAACAGCTCATCGGCAACCGCGATAATATAACCAGGCTGTGGAATGTTGCCGTCCAGACCAACATCAAACGATACGATGCGATCCTTGTTATTGGTCTGAATCCCCCAGCGCCCCTTACGGTTTGCCTCAGACTGCCGGGTACAGCCAATGGCTGTCATTTCGAGCTGGTTTGTGCCAAAACGAGCGACGAGCTCCTGTTCAAAAACCGGCTCCATCGCATCTGCGTAGGCATTACCCGGATCTGACCAGGAAACCAGCGCGGTGGTATAGCGGTTTTTAGTGGTGCTGCCAGAATAGGTAAAGCGGCCGTCAACCACGTTAGCGCGGGTGTAGCTGTAATCTACATCGCGTGGCATATCTGCCAGCGCAACGATTTGATCGCCGCCCCAGTAGGTCATGCCACGGAATATCGCCGCAAAATCACGTAACACGGTATAGGCGTCATTTCTCTCCTGCACGTACACGTTACAGGTATAGCGAGGCTCGGTGCCGCTACCGCCTTTACCATCCGGAACCTGCTGATCGCAATATTGTGCGACCTGGTAAAGCGTCCATTTATCAATATTTGCCGCCGTCAGGCGGTCGCCAAGTCCAAAACGGTCGCTCACCACCAGATCGTAAAAAATCCACGCCGGATTGTCCGTCCATGCCCACTTAAACGCCCCCGTCCAGGTACCGCTATAGGCCCGGGTTTCCGGATCGTAAGTATCCGGTACGCGGATAACGCGCCCGCGCGGTTCACAGGAAATTTGCGGGATGGAGCCGTTAAACTGGCTTGAATCGAATTCAATGTACAGCAGCGCGGTGTTTGGATAGCGCAGTTTGGCATCGATTACCTCCGTATAGCTCTGCAGCGTCATCGTATCGCCAATTTTCGCACTGTTCGCATCCGCGGTGAGCTTGCGAAGGCGTACCGTCCAGGTGCTTCCCGCCTGCGGTAAGTCGATACGGTGGCTGCGTTCGTAGCCTGATGTGGTTTTCCCAGTGACGCTGGTATTAAGCACGGTCTGCCAAGTACCTCCATCTGTCTGCAGATCGATAGCGTAATTAATCGAAAAGCCGACCAAGTCGCCGTCGTCCTCCTGTTTAAACAGTGATGGCCATTTGAGGCGCAGACGAATGGCTGATAGCTGGGTGTTGGTAAAGGTATGCGTCCAGGCCGTAGCGCTTGAAACTTCGGTACCTACGCTGATTTCATTCTCGGTACCGGGGATGCCCTGAATATACTTTTGAGCCTGAGTCCCCGGGCGGAACTCCCACGCCACGCCGCTGAAGTTTTGCGATCCGTCTGCGTTCTC
This sequence comes from Enterobacter cloacae complex sp. OE43NF, assembly GCF_023544405.1. Lineage (NCBI taxonomy): Bacteria > Pseudomonadati > Pseudomonadota > Gammaproteobacteria > Enterobacterales > Enterobacteriaceae > Enterobacter > Enterobacter cloacae complex sp. OE43NF. The sequence goes on along the minus strand of NZ_JAMJFW010000077.1, from coordinate 1,363 downwards.
CAGTGGCGTTCCGTCAAGATAGATATCTTTAGCCGTTAACTGCCCCGCAAATTCCCCCTCTCCCAGCGCAACAAGAATCTTGGCCTTAGCTACGGACTGGAGATCGTCTGGCTGTTCGGTAGGGGTGCGGGAACTGGAACTGCCGCCCTTGCGGCCTCTAATCGGAGTAGAATTAGCCATATTACGCCCATAAAAAAACCACCCTGAGGTGGCCTGAAAGGAGGTTTATTTATTGCTGATCTTCGACATATATCCCGGCAGAAATAATCGCGCCGCCGATTCGCCGACGACCATAAAGGAGTGGTACCGGATAGCCCTGCGCAGCGGTGTTTGTAACCCCGCCAAACGCGTAGGATGCGCGGTTATCAGAGCTTTGTTTGCTGGCCAGACCCGCTGGTTGAGGGGAAAGCATTTGCACCACCCCACCAATCATCATCGCGGCACCAAATTTAGCGGCAGCATATCCAGCAGCGGATAACGTACCGCCAGAGAAATAACCGATCGCCACACCAACAACAACCAGTACAGCACCCAGGATAGTTTGCAGTACACCTGCTTTTTTACTGCCAATGACTACCGGAACAATGCGGATAACATCGCCTGTAACCGGGAATCCAAGGTCATCTTCACCGATGTTTTTTTTGCCTTTAAATACCGAGTAAGTGAGCCCGCGACGCTGGCTGGAAATCATAAACTGCTCAAATCCCGGAATGGTCTTCGCGAGTGCAACACCCGCTTCGCTCACACGGGAAATAAGGCGGTGGTGAACTTTACCGAACGTTTTGCCGAGCACGCCGCCAAGCTCAATACGGCTCATGACTTCCTGCATGCTTCATTACCCCTTACATCTTTATAGCGAACGATTTTCATTGTGCGCTCCTGCCAGTATCCGCCATAAGGAACACGCTGGCTCAGATGCCCGTAAAGATGGTGCAGCAGCATGTTACCCTCCAGCAATATTCCGGCATGGTTCCACTTATCCGCCTGCACCTGCATGATGACGAGGTCACCTTCCTGAGGAGGGCCGTCAAACTCCCTGAATCCGCACTCGTACCAGCAGTCCTGATAGAAGTTGTCCGGATAGTTGTTCTCCCACCAGGGATAATCGACGCGGTAATCATGGAGCTCGATGCCGTGGGTATGCCGGAAATAGCTCATTACCAGCCCCCAGCAATCGAAGTGGCCAAGCACGAACGGGCGCTCCAGCAGCGGCAGTTCCCCGCGCGGCTGAATAGTGCGTAAATCCCCCTCCGGCCAGCTCACAATATGCCAGGGCAGCAGCGTTGCATCACACTGAGCCTTATCCAGCTCGCTGGCCTGTGTCGTCGCGTCAGGATGGCTGTGAACAATGGCTACCACCGTA
>NZ_JAMJFW010000076.1:0-12245 GCF_023544405.1 Enterobacter cloacae complex sp. OE43NF | reverse complement strand
TGCCATCCGCCAGCGCAGTATCCGGGGTGAACGCCCACTTCCCATTGCTGTCCGCCGTGACGGTACCAATCACTTTCCCGTTGTCGAGGATAGACACAACGTCGCCCGGTGCAGCGCTGCCGCTCAGGGTTGGGGTGGTGTCGTTGGTGGATTCGCCTTTCTGCATTGGACCGACGTGCGGCTCGGCGTTGTCCACAACGCTGTTGATGGACGGTGCAGTACTCACCGGGATCAGCAGATTGATGTCGTAAGACGGCGCTTCACCGGCAACGCGGTTGCCCGCCGGGTCCTGCGTCTCCAGGGTCAGCTTGTTCAGGCCTTCCGTCAGTGGGGTTTCTGGTGTCAGGCTCCAGGTGCCATCACTGCCTACCACCGCTGTACCAATCAGGTGTTTGCCGGAAGAGTCGGTGGTGTAGACAAAGACGGTGTTCCCGGCTTCACCGATACCACTGATGAGCGGTTTGCTGTCATCGGTGATGTCACCGCTGGCTACATTGCCCTGACGATCGCCTACGTCATCCGCAACGGCGGTAATATTCAGAACATTTGCTGAAGCATCAGGCGCGGTAGTGTCAACTTCAAACTCCAGCGCTTCCGAGGGGTCGCTGGTATTGCCCGCCTTATCCGTCTGCGTAACGGTGATGCTGTGATCGCCTTCACCCAGCGGTTTCTCTGGTTTCAGCGTCCAGTTGCCTTTATCGTCAATAACGGTTGTGCCAAGCACCTCGTCACCATCATAAATGGTCACGGTGTCGCCCGGTTCGCCTTTACCGCTGAATACCGGACGGGTTTCATCCGTGACGTCACCGCCTTTCAGCTGGCCCGTAATCGGCCCGGTATTATCCTGGGCATCGGCCATATCCGGTTTGGCTGGCGGCGTGGTATCCACAATAATCTGAATCGGATCGGAAGGATCGCCTTCATTGCCGAGCGGATCTTCCTCAACGACCACGACATTATGTTCACCCTCGGCAAGTTCATCCTTAGGTGTAAATGACCATTTACCTTCGTCGTCGACGATAACCGAGCCGATCTCTTTATCATTGTCTTTGATAATAATGGTATTGCCCGGTGTTCCCTCTCCACTGAAAGAAGGCTGACTGTCATCCGTCACATCGCCCGGTTTGAGCGGACCGGTTACCGGACCGGTATTGTCAATCACCTCAGGCGTTTCTGCTTTTCCCGGAGGTTCAGTCAATACAATAAAATCACGCTCATCAGACGGTTCGCTGACGTTACCCGCTTTATCCGTCTGGCTGACCGTGATGCTGTGGCTACCGTCAGTGAGGTTCTCGGAAGGTTTGAAATACCAACGACCATCCTCGTTAACGGTGGTTTCGCCGATCTTTTTACCGTTATCGTAAATTGCGATCGTTGCGCCAGCTTCACCGGTGCCGCTCATTTCCGGTTGAGGATCGTCGGTGTAAGCATCATCATGAATTTCACCGGTGGTTTTACCCACTTTGTCCATGATGTGTTCAATCGTCGGCGCTTTTGGCGCAACCGTATCAACAACGATGACAATCGGGTCTGATGGAGGACTCGCGTTGCCGTCAGGATCTTTTTCCACGACGGTCAGCTCGTGCTCGCCTTCGCCCAGTGGCTTATCAGGCGTATAGCTCCACTCGCCTTCATCATCAACGATAACGGAGCCAATCTCTTTGTCGTTATCGTAGATATGGATGGTATCACCAGGCTTACCTTTACCGGTCAGCGTCGGCGTTGAGTCATCGGTCGTATCACCTGATTTTAACGGGCCTTTGATTGAGCCTTCATCATCCATTGTGGTGCCGATGCTCGGCTTATCAGGCGTGGAGTGGTTATCGCCGTCGTCTTTGTCCATCTCAGACAGCGCGAAAGCAGCCCCTACACCCGCCGCCGCAAGTGCAAACCATCCCAGCATGCCAAACAGCATGTCGTTGTCGTCATCCGGTGCCGTCAGAAGAGGCCCACCCGCGCCTAACGGTTCTCCGCCTAACGCCACAGGAGACATGCTGCCGTCAGCCATCAGATAGCCGGTGTCGTAGCTCTCACCCGACAGAGGAACATAGGCGTAGAGTAATCCATCTTCCGCCATGCCCATCAGCACCGGGTTGTTAGGATCACCATTGAAGTAATCTTCAATAATTATGCTTGGCTGTGTATCGCCTTCCTGGATAATGTGCAGCGCCTTGTCTACGCGCTGCAGCGTAATATTTTCTGGAGCGAAGTCGTCGTTAATATTCTTCAATAAATATTTATTGCCGGGGATAAGTTTTACCTTAACCGTCCGGCCTGCATCTGCGGTCAACAACCGAGTTTTTCCGTCTCCGTTATTGACCGCTAAAATGACTTTATTGTCCGTCATACTTAAAGTCCTTGGTGAATTTCACTCACTAAATTGTGGATATATAAACATTTTTGTTGATACACCCTGAACTGCCTTACGTTGAAACCTTTCTGAGATAATTCATGTCCACAGGGTTCATCGACATGATGCTTAAAACTATCATGTCTGACCTCTTTATATGGGTAGGAAAAAACCACGCAACGGTCTACGCAGCATTAGGAATAGTTGACATCAAAAAGCTATTAATGAGTGAACAAGGAAGGAGGAGGAAAAGAATAATTAACGGTTAAGAACTTACACGAAAAGAATAATAAATCAAATTGATTATTTTAATAAAAATAACAGAATGAGATTTTTAATTAAAAATAAATTAAACAGGAACTCAGCCGTTCACCGCGTGACGACAGCAACGGGCCGGGTAGACGAGAGAAATTCAGGATTGAAGAAACGCAGAAATGAAAAAGGCCCACGTTATAAATAACGTGGGCCTGAATAGTGGCGGAACGGACGGGACTCGAACCCGCGACCCCCTGCGTGACAGGCAGGTATTCTAACCGACTGAACTACCGCTCCGCTGTGTTCCCTTGGGAACGAGGCGCATATTACGGTTTGCCTCTGAACTCGTCAACGCTTTTTCTCACGTTTTGAATCGTTTGCTGCAAAAACCACCCGAACGGTGATTTTACAGGCGTTCTGGCATGCCTTACGCACGCCACATACAGCTTCCGCCCTTCTTCTGGACCAGATCCAGGCGAGATTCGTGGTTGAGAAGCTCTTCATCACTCGCTAAAACAACCCGCAAGCGGCTGGCCTGGCGAACAACACGCTGAATTCCCGCTTCGCCCTGCGTCTGCTGAGATTCATTCTCCATGCTGAACTTCATTGACGTTTGACCGCCGGTCATCGCCAGATAGACATCCGCCAGGATCTGGGCATCGAGCAATGCCCCGTGCAGCGTTCGCTTGGTGTTGTCTATTTCATAACGTGAACAGAGCGCATCGAGGCTGTTACGCTTGCCGGGGAACATCTTCCTGGCCAGCGCCAGGCTGTCAGTGACCTTGCAGAAGGTGTTCGTTTTGGGGATATCGCGCTGGAGTTTACTAAACTCGTAGTCCATAAAGCCGATATCGAACGAGGCGTTGTGAATGACGAGCTCTGCGCCTTTGATATAGTCCAGAAATTCGTCCGCCACCTCCGAGAAGGTCGGTTTATCCAGCAAGAACTCATCGGCAATACCATGAACGCCGAACGCTTCTGGATCCACCAGCCGATCGGGTTTGAGATAGACGTGGAAGTTGTTCCCCGTCAGACGACGGTTCACCACTTCAACAGCACCGATCTCAATGATTTTGTGCCCTTCGTAGTGCGCGCCGATCTGGTTCATACCGGTGGTTTCGGTATCAAGAACAATCTGGCGAGTAATTGCAGTGCTCATAGCGGTCATTTATGTCAGACTTATCGTTTAACTGAACGTTTCAAATACAGGAAGTCTACCAGAGATGCGTAAACAGGTAGAAATTTTCACCGATGGATCTTGTCTCGGTAACCCAGGGCCTGGCGGCTATGGCGCGATTATGCGCTATCGTCAGCACGAAAAAACTTTTAGTGAAGGGTATTTCCTGACCACCAACAACCGCATGGAGTTGATGGCGGCCATCGTGGCGCTGGAAGCCTTAAAAGAACATTGTGACGTGGTGCTCAGTACCGACAGCCAGTACGTGCGCCAGGGGATCACCCAGTGGATCCACAACTGGAAAAAACGCGGCTGGAAGACGGCAGATAAGAAGCCCGTCAAGAATGTCGATCTCTGGAAACGGCTGGATGCGGCGCTGGGCCAGCATAATATTAAGTGGGAATGGGTAAAAGGCCATGCCGGCCACCCGGAAAACGAGCGCTGCGATGAACTGGCGCGGACGGCGGCCGCTAACCCGGCACATGAGGACGCGGGCTATCAGCCTGAATCCTGATTACGGTTTTCTGTACTGCCGCGTGGCCCCCACCGTCTGGCGGATCGGCGTTTTGGTTTTGCTCTGCTTCATCGGGTTAAGCGTCAGGGGGATGGTTCGCTTACGCGCAACGATAAACTGCATGCAGCCTAATGCGGGCAAATGGGTACTCAGCAAAACGCCCCCTTTTCTGGCCCAGGGCAGTACCTGAAATCCGCCGTAGCTGAGTACTTCAAAATTCAGCAGCGAAAGCCAGTCCAGCTGGCGCATCATGGTGAACATCCGGCTGTTATAAGGAGGAGTGCGGCGTAATACGGGCACCAGCTTGCGCAGCCCCATCAGGCTCAGCGGATTAAACCCGCTTATCACCAGCCAGCCGTCATCTATCAGCACGCGATCGGCTTCACGCAGCATGCGATGAGGATCGCTGCACCAGGGTATCGTATGCGCCAGCAGGCACGCATCAACCGACTTTTCCGCAAACGGCAGGTGTAAAGGGTCTGCCTTCACCTGAACGGGCGATCCGCCGAGAGAGACATGGACCTGATGTGAGATAGCGCAGCTTTCGGTATTGATTTCCGCGCTGAGATTGCCAATCTTAAGCAGGTGAAAGCCATACATTTTCGCGAGCCAGGGCTTAAGCTGTAGTTCTAATGCTTCGCGATAGTATTCACCCCAGGGCAATTCCGCCCAACGTTCCGGTGCTGCGACAGTCTGAGGTATCCTTGCCGGTTTCATCAAAACACCCGCCACGCTATAAGAGGTAATGTATGAATCTTATCAGTATTCCTGCCTTTGAGGACAATTACATCTGGGTTTTAGTCGATGACGCGCGTCGATGCGTCATTGTCGACCCCGGAGAGGCCGCCCCGGTTCTGCAGGCAATAAAAGAGAACGGCTGGCAGCCTGAAGCCATCCTCCTGACCCACCATCACCACGATCATACCGGCGGTGTGCCTGAGCTGCGCGCCCGGTTCCCGCATCTGGTGGTTTACGGACCGGCAGAGGCACAAGATAAGGGAATCACGCAAGTAGTCGAAGAAGGCAAAAATATCCTCATACGTGAGTGGGAGTTTTCCGTATTTGCTACACCAGGTCACACTTTGGGACATCTGTGTTTCTACAGCAAACCTTATCTGTTTTGTGGCGATACGCTGTTTTCTGGCGGCTGTGGCAGACTGTTTGAAGGCACGCCAACCCAGATGTATCAATCTTTACAAAAAATTAATGCCCTGCCTGACGATACTGTAATTTGTTGCGCGCATGAGTATACATTAGGAAATATGAAGTTTTCTGCCAGCATTTTACCTGAGGATCGTGCGATTCAGGATTACTATCAGAAAGTGAAGGAGTTACGTGCAAAAAACCAAAAAACACTACCCGTAATTCTGAAAAACGAGCGTAAAATTAATTTATTTCTTAGAACAGATGACATTGATTTAATTAATAAAATTAACCAAGAAACAAAATTGCAACAACCAGAACAGCGATTTGCATGGTTAAGGTCAAAGAAAGATAACTTCAGATAATTGCGGGTTGCCTTTTCAAAATTTCGCCGTTATCATCGCTCGTCTTTTAAGCAACTATTGACACACACATGAAGGCAAAAGCGATCTTACTCGCCTCTGTCCTGCTTGTTGGTTGCCAGTCGCAGAACGGCAGCAACGTACAACAGCACGCACAGAGCCTTTCTGCAGCTGGTCAAGGGGAAGCAGGGAAGTTTACAAGCTCAGCGCGTTGGTTGGACGATGGGACATCTTTCGCGCAGGATCAAAACTTGTGGACCTCTATTGGCGACGAGCTAAAGATGGGAATTCCGGAAAACAGCCGGATTCGCGAACAGAAACAGAAGTATTTAAGAAATAAGAGCTATCTCCACGATGTAACGTTACGGGCAGAGCCGTATATGTACTGGATAGCCGGGCAAGTTAAGAAACGTAACATGCCTATGGAGCTGGTACTCCTACCCATAGTGGAGAGCGCTTTTGACCCACACGCGACGTCTGGTGCCAATGCCGCAGGTATTTGGCAGATCATTCCGAGCACGGGGCGAAATTACGGTTTGAAACAGACCCGTAACTATGATGCGCGTCGCGATGTTGTCGCTTCCACGACAGCTGCTCTCGACATGATGCAACGTCTGAACAAGATGTTTGACGGCGACTGGTTGTTAACGGTTGCGGCGTATAATAGTGGCGAAGGTCGTGTACTGAAGGCAATGAAAGCGAATAAAGCACGGGGTAAATCCACCGATTTTTGGTCGCTCTCACTGCCACAGGAAACGAAGATTTACGTACCGAAGATGCTGGCGTTGAGTGATATTCTCAAAAACAGCAAGCGTTACGGTGTACAACTGCCAACACCAGACGAAAGTCGTGCACTGGCGCGCGTTCGCCTCAGCAACCCGGTTGATATTCAACAGGTTGCCGATATGACGGGTATGTCGGTAAGTAAACTGAAAACCTTTAACGCGGGTGTTAAAGGCTCAACGCTGGGGGCGAGTGGCCCACAGTATGTAATGGTTCCGCAGAAACATGCTGAACAGTTACGTGAGTCTTTAGCGTCTGGTGAAATTGCCGCCGTTCAGTCAACGCTGATTGCGGATGCATCATCAGTCAACAGCCGCAGCTATAAGGTTCGTAGCGGTGATACGCTTTCGGGCATTGCATCACGTCTTGGCGTGACAGCAAAAGATCTGCAACAGTGGAATAACCTGCGCAGCTCAGGCCTGAGAGTGGGTCAGACACTGACGGTGGGTGCGGGTAGCAGCGCACAGCGTCTCGCCAATAACAGCGATAGCATTACCTATCGCGTGCGTAAAGGCGATTCACTGTCCAGTATCGCAAAACGACACGGCGTGAACATTAAGGATGTGATGCGCTGGAATAATGATACTGACAATCTGCAACCAGGCGACCAGCTGACACTGTTTGTGAAAAACAGCGCCACGCCAGACTCCTGATTACACGATACAAAGATAAAAAGGCACCGATTCCCCTCGGTGCTTTTTTTTACTTCGCTTTTTGCGCTTCAACCATGATGGTATCGCTGGTAAACGAACCGTCATCCTGCAATTCAAAGTAGGCCTTCACCTCTGAGGAAGCACTGTCCTGATACAACCGTATGGCCTGGCTTAACGCGTCCGGGGTGCGCATACGGGCGATCCACGAGCTAAATTCCAGCGGTAAGCGATCGGTTATCAGTGAACGTGAAATTAAACCGGCCTCAGTGATAAACGTTAACCACTCCCCACTGGAATAATCCTGCACGTGCGAGGTGTCACGCAGCGCTTCCACCGTCTGCAGCCAGATGTTCCGTACAGGGTGACCCGGAGACATGACGTCCATAATGATGACGATTCCACCCGGCTTCAATACGCGTTTGACTTCCCGTAATGCCTGGCCGACATCGTGCCAGTGGTGCGCGGAGTAACGGCTGATAACAACGTCAAACGACGCCTCTTCGAAAGGTAAGGATTCGGCATAGCCCTGGCGCGTATCGACATTGTTGAGCCCTTTGGCTTTTGCCGCCTCCGCCACTACCTCCAGCATCTGGCTGGATAAATCATATGCCGTAACCTGAGCCACATGCTGCGCTGCTGTAAAGCTGGCATGCCCTGCTCCGCAGCCTAAATCCAGCACCGTCGCCTGCGGAAACGCCGAGAGACGCTCGCCGAGACGCACCAGATCGCGGCCAGAAGCATGTACGGCGCTGGTCAGATAGGCGCTTGCCTGGGAACCAAACTGTTTTTCGACGTTGTCGTGATGAGAGTGTGTTGTTGTCATTGTACTGTCCTTGCGTTGGTTAAAGTAAAGGGCAGCACTCAACCGGCCTGCCCCACGGCAGACCTGACTCACCATGTTAATCAGGTTTGCCGGGACTGAATTCCACTAGTAGCGGGTTATGATCGGAGGCGCGAGTGACCAGAACAGAGGCGTCATGCACGCTCAAACCACGATAGAAAACGAAATCGAGAGGACGACCGAACGCTTTCTTGCGCTGGTCATCACTAAAACGAACTTCACGCAGCGACATCTCCCGCGCAAAGCGATACAGCGCGTTCATGCGTGGACGGCTCCAGGCATTGAAATCCCCGGCCATAATAATAGGCCCACTGTGATGGGCTATCTGGTCACCAATAGGAAGTAACTGCTTACTATACACATCCACGCCCAGACTGAAGTTCACCGCATGGATGTTCACGACCATCAGTAGCCGCGTGTCAGGCAGTGGGTAGACCGTCACCAGCGCCGATTTTGCCAGTCGCAGGATAGGCTCGCGCTCGCGCAGCGGGCAGCAGTAAACCGGATGCGCGGCAGAAAGGGTCATCACGCCAGAGGGATGTTGCGGCAATACAAATGCGGGCACCTGGTCGGCGGCGAGATAGTTAGTGGTCGCAAACCTTACCAGCTCAGGCGTGGTTTGCGCCTCCTGCAGCAGAACCAGATGGGCATCTTTACCAAAGTTCTTGAGGACGGATAACCAATCCGCGCGCTGCTGTTTAAAGATATTCCATACCAGCACCCGAATTTTTTCATCGCTGCTTAACGGTGTACCGGCAGGTAATGCCTGGCTGAGGCTCGCAAACGACCCGGGAGGCAAGATCCTCTCCGCGGGCATTCCGGCAACATAACGCATGGCATAGGTATTTTTTCGCACTTTTGGAAACAACCTCTGTAACATGAACCAGCCCGGAAAACGGACTGGTTCTAATGTTATAGGGATTTTAGGTCACACTTTCAACGCAATTACTGAGAAACCTCTTTCCAGTTTTGTAAGCAAGCACTTACTGAGGTTTAACCAAGCGCTTCGCGAGAGGGTTTATCAAGGCGTCCGCTCAGACCAATCAGCAGGAAGGCAACGAGCACAATAACGGCACCAATCCACGGGGTTTGGGTTAATCCAAAGTGTTCCACCGTCTGCCCGCCAACGATAGAGCCGATCGCGATACCAATGTTGAAGGCGGCAATGTTCAGACCAGAAGCCACGTCCACCGCATTTGGCGTGTAGCGTTCGGCTTTTTGTACCACATAGACCTGCAGGCCGGGTACATTACCAAAGGCAAAGATGCCCATGACCAGTACCGTTACCAGCGCGGCGTACTGAATCGATGCCGTGAACTGGAAGAGCATCAGCAGAATCACCAGTGCCGCGAAGATAAACTTAAGCGCTGGTACAGCACCATGCTTATCCGCGAGCTTACCTCCCCAGATGTTGCCAATCGCCACAGAGATACCGTACCCCAGTAAAATCCAGCTTACCGCCGCAGGAGAGAAGCCGGCCAGATCCTGCATCATTGGAGCGAGGAAGGTGAATGCCGTGAACACGCCGCCGTAGCCCAGCGCCGTAACGGCATAGATGAGCAGCAAACGAGGATGTGTGAGCACCTTAATCTGATCGCTCAGTCTTGCACTTGTACGGCCGGGAATATTCGACGGTACCAGCAGCAGACTGGCCACCAGTGCAATCACGCCCAGTAAAGAAACGGCGAGGAAGGTTTCACGCCAGCCGAAATGTTGCCCGATGAACGTCCCTAATGGTACGCCGGTGACCAGTGCGACGGTCAATCCGCCAAACATAATGGCAATGGCTGATGCAGCTTTCTCTTTAGGTACCAGGCTGGTTGCAATGGTGGAGCCAATCGAGAAGAACACCCCATGAGCAAGGCCAGTCAGCAGGCGGGCGATGACCAGCGTCGTGTAGTCCGGCGCCTGCCAGGCCAGTATATTGCCGGCCGTGAAGAGCACCATCAGCGCGACCAGCAGTTGCTTACGCGGGAATCGCCCGGTTAATGCCGTCAGGACGGGTGCGCCGACAGCGACACCCAAAGCATAGATGGAGACCAACAGCCCGGCTGAAGGTAATGAGATAGCAAGCTGGTTAGCGATGGTAGGAACCAGTCCTACGATAACAAATTCGGTCGTGCCAATTGCAAAGGCACTGATCGTCAGGGCAAGTAGCGCCAGTGGCATAAAATACTCCGTATCATCAGGATTAAGATGACAGGCAGTATGCGCCAGTGGTTAAATAACAAAAATGGTCAAAATCTCAATAGAATTTTGCAGGTGGTGCAACAATGAAAGCAACCTCGGAAGAGCTGACAATCTTTGTCGCCGTCGTCGAAAGTGGCAGTTTTAGCCGCGCGGCAGAGCAGTTAGGGCAGGCAAACTCTGCTGTAAGCCGCTCGGTGAAAAAGCTTGAGATGAAGCTTGGGGTGAGTCTTCTTAACCGCACGACGCGGCAGTTGAGCCTGACGGAAGAAGGTGAACGATACTTCCGCCGGGTGCAGTCTGTCTTACAGGAGATGGCTGCAGCAGAGACCGAGATCATGGAAACGCGCAGCACACCGCGTGGGCTATTGCGTATTGATGCGGCCACACCGGTAGTTCTGCACTTTCTGATGCCGCTGATTAAACCTTTCCGTGAACGCTATCCGGAGATGACGCTCTCTTTGGTCTCCTCTGAGACCTTTATCAATCTTATCGAACGTAAAGTCGATGTGGCGATCCGGGCGGGAACCCTGACGGACTCAAGCCTGCGCGCGCGTCCTCTGTTTGCCAGCTACCGTAAAATCATCGCCTCACCACAATACATCGCTGAACACGGCAAACCTGAAACCGTTGAAGAGCTGAAGCAGCATCTGTGTCTGGGTTTCACCGAGCCGGTATCACTGAATACCTGGCCTGTCGCCTGCCCTGACGGTCAGTTGCATGAGATCACCTGCGGGTTGTCGTCCAACAGCGGGGAAACGCTGAAGCAGCTGTGTCTTGAAGGAAATGGGATCGCCTGTTTGTCTGATTACATGATTGATAAAGAAATTGCGCGCGGTGAGCTCGTGGAGTTAATGGCGGACAAGCGTCTGCCGGTAGAGATGCCCTTCAGTGCGGTTTACTACAGTGACAGAGCGGTGAGCACGCGTATCCGTGCCTTTATCGACTTTCTGAGCGAGCATATAAAAACAGCTCCCGAAGGAGCTGTGTGAGGGTTAAGCGTACAGAGGGTAGGTCAATATTAATCCCAGTCTGGCGCTAAACCTTCCGGGCTCACCAGGCGATCGTTGCACTCCAGGGCAGCGATCGCTTTTTTGTCTTCGTCATCCAGCTGGAGATCCACAGCTAACAGGTTGCTGGCCAGGTTTTCACGCTTCGTTGAAGATGGAATAACGGCATAACCTTCACCCATCGCCCAGGCCAGGATCACCTGTGCAGCCGTTGCGTTATGTTTATTTGCAATACGTGCAATGACCTCATCTTTCAGCGCTTTACCGTATGCCAGCGTCATGTAAGAAGTGATGTGAATGCCGTGCTGTTTGGCCCACGCCACCACGTTGCGGTTTTGCAGATAAGGGGAGAGCTCAATCTGGTTGGTGGCAATGTTCTCTGCGCCAACGGCAGCGATGGCTTTTTCCATCAACGGAATGGTGAAGTTCGAAATACCAATTTGACGGGTTAAGCCCTGCTTTTTCGCTTCCAGCAATGCATGCATGAATTCTTCTACAGAAACGGCATCATTCGGAGATGGCCAGTGGATCAGGGTCAGATCGACATAGTCAGTACGCAGCTTCTTCAGGCTCTCTTTCAGGCTTGGGATCAGCTTGTCTTTACGGAGGTTCTCGATCCAGATTTTGGTGGTGATAAACAGTTCGTTACGCGGTACACCGCTTTCTTCAATCGCCTGGCCAACCGCAGCTTCATTTTCATAAATCTGCGCGGTATCAATTGCGCGATAGCCAAGCTCAAGGGCGGTTTTGACCGATGCGATAACAACGTCGTCTTTCAGGCGGAAAGTGCCCAGGCCTAATGCAGGGATAGTCATGTCATTCCTCGTTATTCGTAATGTTCGTTAACTGAGGAAGATTATCGCTGCTGGCGTTATGCTGAAAAAGGTCGTAAAACGCAGAGGATTTTTGCTGATTTAGCAATAATTGGGAAGCAGATAAGAAAAAAGCCCTGAGCGTTAACTCAGGGCTT
>NZ_JAMJFW010000075.1:0-12431 GCF_023544405.1 Enterobacter cloacae complex sp. OE43NF | reverse complement strand
CAGACAATCAATTCCAGATGCCCCGTAGCTATCGTGTCTGACGGCCTTTCCCCACTACACAAACAGCACCCCGTTCTTTCGGAGGTGATATGGCTAAACGTATGCAAGATAAAGAAAGCATTGCCGGAGTGTCATGGCTGATTGTCCTTGCTCTGTCATGCTGGGGCGGACTGGTCCGATACCTTATTGACGTTAAGCAGAATAAAGCCACCTGGAGCTGGATCAACGCGCTGGCGCAAATTGCAGTGTCCGGCTTTACCGGACTCATTGGTGGCCTGATCAGTGTTGAGAGCGGGCTGAGTCTTTACATGATTCTGGTTACGTCTGGCATTAGCGGAGCGATGGGCTCCGTAGCGCTGACGTACTTCTGGGAACGTCTGACGGGGATGAAGAATGCAAACCAGTGATAAAGGCATTGCCCTGATCAAAGAGTTCGAAGGTTGCAAACTCACTGCTTACCAGGACAGCGTCGGAGTCTGGACGATCGGCTATGGCTGGACTCAGCCTGTCGGCGGCAAACCAATCCGCGCCGGGATGACGATTAAGCAGGAGACAGCAGAGCGTCTGCTGAAGACTGGACTGGTCAGCTACGAAAGCGATGTGTCCCGCCTGGTCAAAGTTGGCCTGACTCAGGGGCAATTCGACGCCCTGGTATCGTTCACGTATAACCTCGGAGCCCGGTCACTGTCCACATCGACCCTGCTGCGAAAACTCAACGCCGGTGATTACGTTGGCGCAGCCGATGAGTTCCTGCGCTGGAATAAAGCTGGTGGCAAAGTCCTGAACGGGCTAACCCGTCGGCGTGAGGCGGAGCGCGCTCTGTTCCTGTCGTGATTAGCGCACTGGTTAAGCGTTACTGGCTGCAGTTGCTTGTGGTGGCCGTAATTGGCGTGCTGGCGTTCTTCGTTAACCACTACCGCGACAACGCCATTGCCTACAAAGACCAGCGCGATAAAGCCGTTGAACAGGTCAGCCTGGCGAACGCCACCATTAAAGACATGCAGACCCGCCAGCGTGATGTCGCTGCACTGGATGCCAAATACACGAAGGAATTGTCCGATGCGAAAAAAACCATTAACGATTTGCGTCGGGATGTCGATTCTGGCGCTAAACGGCTGCGCATCGCCGCAACCTGCCCTGGAGTGTCCAAAGCCACCTCCGCCCCCGGCGTGGATGATGCAGGAGCCCCCGAACTTACTCCAGACGCTCGACGGAATTATTTCGATCACCGGGACGGAATCGCAACCGCTGACAAAATGATTCGCGGCATGCAGGACTACATCAAAGAGCAGTGTCTTAAATGATTCGTTACCCAAATAACAGAGCCTGACTTCGGTCGGGCTTTTTTATGCCCGCAGTAAACCGCGCATCGCAGCGCATAACAATCCCGAGTCTTTCAGAAAGCTGAGCCTGAGAACTGCCGTATATGGTGGCGACCATCTCGGGGCGGCTTTTCTGTGCGAACAGGCTCATCTTTCTAAAGGAACATCGCCATGCAATTAGTTGAAATCAAGAAGCTCGACCTGGTCACCAACTCGGCAGTGATCGCCAGTGGTGTCATGAAGGATCACAAGCCAGTGATTCAACTCATCAGGAAGTACAAAAGCGACCTCGAAGAGTTCGGAAGGGTGGAATTTGAAATGCGACCCTTTCAAACCGATGGAGGCATGCAGAAGCAGGAAATAGCACTGCTAAACGAACAGCAAACCACGCTGTTGATCACCTACATGCGAAACAATGAAGTTGTGCGTGAATTCAAAAAGCGTCTGGTAGCTGAATTCTTCACTATGCGCAGTGCGCTGGCGAAAAAGAAGATGGACCGCAACTCCGCGCGCCTGGAATACAAACCCATGACCGATGCCATCAAGCATGAGCGTGAGGCGCAGGGTAAGCAGATCGCCCCGCATCACTTCAGCAACGAAGCTGACCTGATTAACCGACTGGCGCTGGGCATGACGGCGGCCAAGTTCCGCGTGCATCACGAAATCGGGAAGAAAGAGCCGATCCGCGATTACCTGACGCCGGAACAAATTCACTGCATCACCGAGCTACAGCGCGCCAACACGGTATTCATCAGCATGGGGTGGGACTTCGAACAACGCAAAGAAGTGCTGCGCGGCATGTTCGAGCGTAATCACCGCCAGCCACTTATCGAAGAGCAGCACCGCTTGGCCGCATAACCACAAATCTGTGGTTTTTGAGAGCCACTTTCACAACGGCTTTCCATTACAAAGCTCATCTACGGGTGGGCTTGATAATGGATATACCCTATAGCGGATAATCAACTAAATATCCCCACAAGCGGATAAAGAGGCTCTCAATGTCCGACATCTACCAAATCACGTTAACCACCCAAACAGGTGAAACTTTCACGGGCAAGATGTCACGACGTCAGCCTGAGCTGGTGAATGGATTTGTTCCGCTGGCTACGGAAACGGGCGAGTGGTTGTATTTCACTCCTGCCGATGTGAAGCGTGTGCAGTTCACGCCAGTTCCTACCGAGGAAGAAACCAATGGCGATATGCAGACTGTCAGTTGAAATCAAAAGCAGATGGTGGGTTCCTGTCTACCTCAGGACGCTGACACTGTTCTGCCTGATGATGCGTTGCGAGCCTGATTACCAAAAGGTGAGAAACTTCCTCGTCAAGCATGGCATTAGCCAGAAGCTGAAGTATGAGCCTGTAAAGAAATAACGGAGTAACGAATGAGCAAACCGGACTGGGAGGCCATCGAGACGGCGTACCGGGCCGGAGTGATGTCCCTCCGAGAAATAGCATCACAACACGGCATTAGCGAAGGCGCTATCCGTAAGCGTGCCAAGCGTGACGACTGGTCGCGTGACCTCAATGCGAAGATTCAGCAAAAGGCTGATGACCTGGTACGCAAACAGGAGGTACGCAAACAGGTACGCAACGAAAGCACTTTGACCGAACGCGTACTGATAGAGGCGACTGCCGAGGTGATTGCCACGGTACGCATGGAGCACCGTGGAGACATCCGCCGGGCTCGCGAACTGACAAACATGCTATTCGATGAGTTGGCCGGTGAGTGTGGCGACGTGGCCGCGCTTGAGATGCTCGGTGACCTGATGCGCCGTGAGGACGACAAAGGTCAGGATAAGCTCAACGATCTGTACCACAAAATAATCAGCCTGCCTTCCCGTGTTAAATCCATGAAAGACCTTAGCGACAGCCTGAAGACGCTTATCGGCCTCGAGCGTGAGGCGTACAGCATCGAGAATAAGGCTGAAACGAAAGAGGTCACCCATAACGTCATGCTGGTACCAACCAGTGACAGCGTGGATGACTGGGAAGCGGCAGCGCAAAAACAACAGGACGGGGTGCTCGGTGGATGAATTACAAAGCTGTATGGAAGCCACTGCCTGGATCTCAGTCTCTGGCGCTGAGTTGCCCGTGTAACGAAATCCTGTTCGAAGGCACTCGCGGCCCGGGTAAGACCGCTGCGCAGTTAGCCAGGTTCAGGCGCAATGTTGGCGTGGGCTATGGCTCGTTCTGGCGCGGCGTCATTTTCGACACCGAATATAAGAACCTTGCCGACATCATCACTCAGTCGAAGCGTATGTTTCGCCTGTTCAACGACGGTGCGCGCTATCTGTCATCTGCGAGCGAATTGCGATGGGTGTGGCCCACAGGTGAGGAGCTGCTCTTTCGCTTCGGCAAAGAGGCTGACGACTACTGGGATTTCCACGGGCAGGAATTCCCTTTCATTGGCTTTAACGAGCTGACGAAACAGCAGTCCCCGGAATTCTACGAAATGATGTTCTCCTGCCGACGCTCATCGTTCAGGCCGGAAAACTACCCGCTGGAGAATGGCAAGTTACTGAGGCCGATCCCGCTGGAGACGTTCAGCACGACCAACCCGTTTGGCATCGGACATACCTGGGTGAAGAAGCGCTTCATTGAGCCAGCGCCGCGCGGAACCGTACAGCGTGACAGGCAAATGGTATTCAACCCCCAGACTGAGCGAGAAGAGGAAATCACGCTGACCCGCGTGGCCATCCACGGATCGTTCAAAGAGAACCCGTACCTCGACCCGCAGTACATCGCGACCCTGATGGCCATCAAAGACCCTAACCGACGCAAAGCGTGGGTTGAGGGCTCATGGGATGTGACCAGTGGCGGCCGCTTTGACCACCTGTGGAATGAAGCGCTGCACGTCATTAAGCCGTTCCGCATACCGGATAGCTGGACCGTCGACCGCTCTCACGACTGGGGCGAGTCGAAGCCGTTCTCCAACCTCTGGTGGGCGCAGGCTGATGGTACTGCCGCCGAGCTACCAGATGGTCGACAGTTCTGCCCGCCGGCAGGTTCGATAATCCTGATCGGAGAATGGTACGGCTGCCCGCCTGACGAGCTGAACAAAGGCCTGAATATGTCATCCACCAACGTCGCGAAAGGCGTGGCGTGGATTGACAAGCGGCTGGTGGGCGAAGAAGCCGACGAGCCGGAAGAGATTCAAATCGACGGTGTCACGCAGGGCCAGCTTCACATTATGCCGGGCATCTGTAGCGAAGTGATCCCCGGACCAGCTGACGGGGCGATATTCAACACCGGCGATAACGAGTTATCGATCGCTCAGAAGATGGAAGCACAGGGCGTTACCTGGTTGCCTGCTGATAAAAAGCCTGGCTCCCGCATCAACGGCGCATCTCTTTTTGCGGATATGCTCGAAGCGGTGGTTGAAGGCGTGAAGCTGGAATCAGGTATGCCTGAGAAGCCAGCATTCTACGTTTTTGACTACTGCCGTGGCTGGATAAGCCGCATCCCGGTGCTCGTTCGTGACGATAAAAACCCTGATGACGTCGACACTCAGCAAGAAGACCACGACTGGGATGGAACACGTTATCGCGTACTGCATTCACCACATAAAATCACCGGCATGTTGGTGCGATCGCGCTGACGGAGGACATCGTGACCGAAAGCGAAATGAAACAACAGCGCGCCAGTAACTCCAGTGTTGAGATGGAGCGGAATAAAAACCTCTCAATGCTGTTTAACGGCACCAGTAATACCAAACGCCAGCGGCTCTATCAGGAGTTCGGTTACCCGCTGCACCTCACGTTTGATGACTTTTACCGGGCGTACCGGCGTAATGCGGTGGCTGGTGCCGCCGTGACGCGTATGCTCGACGGGTGCTGGGAAGACTACCCGGATGTTTACGAAGGCGACCAGACAAAGGACGCATCGAAGCAAACGGCGTGGGATAAGCGTGTCAACAAGCTACTGAAACGCTGCTGGGAGCAGATTAAAGGCGCAGACCGTCGCAACCTGGTGGGGCGTTACTCTGCGATCCTGCTTCAGATTAAAGACAGCAAGAAGTGGTCAGAACCTGTTGACACCACCATCGTGGGAAGGCTTCAGGAAAAGGCACTCGTTAAGCTAATTCCTGCGTGGGAAGCGCAAATCGAACCGGTTAACTGGGACGATAACCCGGACAGTGAAACGTTCGGCGAAGTGACGATGTATTCGTTCACAGAGTTGCCGGTTGACGGAAACTTTGACGCCCGCCCGGGCAGAATCATCAACGTCCACCCGGATCGCGTAATCATCCTGGCCGAGGGCTCAGATGATGGCGTTATGACGTCAGGCAAGTCTCTGCTTGAGGCTGGCTTCAACAAGCTGCTGGACATCGAGAAGGTTAGCGGTGGTGCGTCTGAGGGCTTCCTGAAGAACGCCAGTCGCCAGCTCAACTATTCGTTCAGTGAGAAGACGAACTTCTCCGCACTTGCCAAAGCCCTTGGCGTTGCTGAGGGGCAACTTGCAGAAGCGCTTGATCAGCAGGTCCGTCGCCTTAACGACAGCACCGACAGCGCCAGCTTTATGCAGGCTGGTACTGCTGAGGTGTTGAGTGTTGCAGCAGCTGACCCAGAGCCGACATGGCGTACCGCGCTGAGCGAGTTCTGCGCGACCGTTCCTATCCCTGTGAAAGAGCTCGTTGGGATGCAGACGGGTGAGCGCGCCAGCACTGAGGATGCCAAAGGTTGGGGGCGCACCAGGATGAGCCGCCGGAAAGGCTTCCTGACCGACGTAATCACCGACGTGGTTTCGCGATTCTGGACGCTTGGCATTATTCCACCGGCTCAGAATGAAGAAATCACCGTAGGCTGGTCTGATCTGCTGGCGCCGAGCCAGGCAGAGAAGATTGCCAGCATGGACAAGCTCGCGGACGTGGCCGTTAAGTCGACAAACGCGTTTGGACGCTCGGCTATAGAAGAGAACGAAATCCGCGCGGCTGGCGAACTGCAACCACTGCCTGAGCTTGATGATGAGGTTCCGCCTGATGGCAACAAACCAAAACCTGATCCTCTGGCCGACCCTCAGTCAAAAGCCGAAAAGTCCGGTGATACCACGGTCGAAAGTTGACCCCACAATGTCGCGCAAGTCCGTCAGCAAGATGGAGCGCGACATTGAGGACCGGTATTACGCGATAAAGGTGGCGCTGAAAGCTCTGTTCGACCAGCGCCTGACCGGGCGAGAGCGAGAGGTAAACAGCCATAACTGGCACTTCCTCTGCCACGATAACGGCGCGGATATGCGGCTCTATCAGGTCAACGCCGGTAAGTTCATCTACGACATGTCGGCGCAGGAACTGGCTGACCTGCTGGAAGCGGTGCAGTCAATTCTCGACGACTACCTGCTGGAGGGTGGCGAGCAAAACCTGTGGGCGATGGATTACGTCGTCGCTGAGGCGCAGCGCGGAACGCTGGAGGCTTTCAACAACCTCTTGCAGCAGTCGCAGGTGTACGCCAGCCAGACGACGCTACAGCAGCTCTTAAGCAGTCCCGGTCACCTTAATCAGGTGGCGGCGGCCAGGCTGACAACGTTCAGTGACTGGAAGGTCATCAGCGACACCGCTCGTGGCGATTTGACCAACATCATCACCGATGCGGTTGCGCGCGGCGTTAATCCTAGCGAGACGGCCAGCGTTATCAGCAAGCGCCTCGATGTCAGCATGTCGAAGGCCAAGACCATCGCTCAGACCGAGCAGGTCGGCGCGCTGCGACAGGCACAATGGAATGAAACTGATTGGGCTGCCGACAGGCTGGGGCTGAATACCGGCCTGCTGTGGCTGTCAGCGCTAAAGCCCACAACGCGCACCTGGCATGCCAGCCGTCACGGCAAGGTCTACACCACGGAAGAGGTGCGAGACTTCTACGCAGAGAACGGCAACCGGTACAACTGCTATTGCAGCCAGATTCCGGTGCTGCTCAACGACGACGGCAGCATATTCAATGAGGGTCTGTCGGATAAGCTGGCAGCCGAACGTAAACAATGGGCTAAAGCAGCCTAAAAATCAGAGGACGCAACGTGAAGCTATCCAGCATCCACGTTAAATCCCTCGCCATCAACGCCTCCAACATCTCAACAACCACCATCAACGGCCAGGAACACTACGTCATTCGTGGTGCGGTCCCGATCGTCGATGACATCGTGATGAATGGCGGCCTGTACCCGGCGGAGGAGATTAACAACAGCTACCAGACGATGGAGCGCAAGTTAATGCCGATCGGCCATCCAATGGTGAACGGCAAATACGTCAGCGCCAACGACCCGCAGGCAGTCAACGATTACTACGCCGGGGCATGGGCTCAGAACGTCAGCAAGGCCAATGACAAGGTCGTGATGGACGTATATGTCAATAAGGCTGTGGCAGATACCAAGCCTGACGGTAAGCGCCTTATTCAGCGCCTGGACGACATGATTTCCGGCAATAACGCCGATCCGATTCATGTATCCACCGGACTGCTGCTGAACAAAGAGCAAAAGGCCGGGGAGTCGAAGCAGAAGAAATACTCCTGGGTCGCTCACAACATGCAGTTCGACCACATCGCGATCCTGCTCGATGAGCCTGGAGCCGGTACGCCGGATGAAGGTGTCGGCATGTTCGTAAACGCTGACGGGCAAGAGGCTGATGTTGAAACGACGAGCCTCATCGATGCAGCCAACAGCATGAAAGATGGCCTGTGGAATAAGGTGAAGTTTTACCTTTCAAACGCATCGAATTACACATTCGACGACATTAACCGGGCTATTACCTGCAGATTACGAGAGGGACAGGGTGAAGACTCCTATCTCTGGCCGGAAGCCATCTGGCCTGACAGCTTCGTCTATCGCGACGGAGAGCAATATTTCAAACAAAAGTACCTGATTGACGATGATGGCAAGGCTGTCTTTGTCGGCGATCGTGTAGAAGTCGTGCGCAAACCAACTGAGTACGAAGTCAAAACCAACGGAGAAACAAACCCGATGAAAGAGAAGATGATCGCCGCGCTCAATGCCGCAGGCGTTAAAACCGATGGGCTGACCGACGATCAGGTCTGGGATGCCTACAACCAGCAGATGCAGAAGAAAGATGGCGGCGGCGACCAGGCTGGCGCTCAGGTGAATGCAGAAGCAATCACTGCGGCGGTAAATGCTGCGATCACCCCGCTGAACGAAAAGCTGAGCAAGCTGGAAACTCAGCTGCAGGCGAACGCTGAGAGCGATCTGAAAACCAAGCGTGATGCGGTTAAAGCGAAATTCTCGTTCATGACTGAAGCGGCGATCAACTCACTGACTGGCGACGCGCTGAACGACCTGTACTCACAGTGCCAGACCAGCACCGGTCTGAACCCGTCTTTCCAGCAGGTGAATGCTGAAAACGACCAGTGGAAAGACTACGACCTCAACGCTGGCATCGATCAGGAGAAAAAATAATGGCTAACGTCATCTATCGTGGCCCGGTCGAGCGCGAGCCGGAAACCATTAACCTGCCAGTGGCTGCGGCGCTTAATCCTGGCGTGGCAGTGAAGGTTGCATCAGGCAAGCTCGCAGCAGCCGCTGATACTACCGGCCGCTGGCTCATCCTCGGTAACCGTCGTTTCATCGGCCAGGCAATCACCACCGCATACGCAGCCAATGAAACCGGCGTGGCGTACCGCGTTGAAGGTGAGCAGGAATACAACGTTCGCTTGGCTGCTGCGGCCTATACGGTGGGTCAGGAGCTGACTATCGGTACCGGCGGCGTATTCAAAGCGGCCGCAACCGGCAACCAGGTCGTTGCAACGTTCGACGAAAAAGCAGGGCGCACTCTGGCGGCGGAAGGTTTCGCCGACGTGGTGATCCTCTCCACTCCGTACGCCAAGGCATAAGGAAAACAAGAATGTTAAAGTTTACTCCACAACAGCAGGGGCTGATCATCAATGCACGCCGTCGCTGGGACATGATGCAGCGCAATATGGCTGCACAGCATGGCTTTTCAGTCAACGACGCTGGCGGTCAGTTCATTGCGTTCGATGATCTCGTCGGTAACGCCTCCGTGCTGCCGAAAGATGTCTGGGGCGAATGGGACCGCTCTGCGATTACCGTTCAGCGCGACGTGCTGTCAGTGTTTAACGACCTGGCCGCCAGCGTTTCCCGCCCGATGGCGCTCGGTAAGATCGTCCACTACTTCATGACCCTGTCCGATTCCGGTGATGTAAACATCAGCCTGGATGGCCGCGGCAAGGCGAAGGGCGATCAGCCTGTCATGGATTACGAAGGCACGCCGCTGCCTATCATCGACAGTGAGCTGACTTTCGGCTGGCGCCAGATGCTGGCAGCGCAGACTGAAGGCTACTCTCTGGACAGCGACGCCATCTCCAACCATCAGCGAAAAGTGGCTGAGAAGCTGGAAGACATGGTGCTGAACGGCGATCCAAACATCAACGTCGGGGGCGCGACCATTTACGGTCTGCGCACTGCGCCAAACCGCGCAACCGGCACGCATGGTCTTGACCTGAACGGCGCAACCGGCGCTCAGTGGGTTGGGGCCATCTCCGCGCTGATTGGGCTGCTGCAGTCCAAGAATTTCTACGGCCCGGTAACCATCTACGTGAACTACAAAGACTGGTTCTACGCGTCTGTGAACGACTACGCGGCAAACTATCCGAAGACCATCCTGTCCCGCATCATGGAAATCCCTGGTGTTGCGGCGCTGGTTCCGGCTTCGAAGGTGCCGCAAAACGAACTGCTGGGTGTGGTTAAGCGCCCTGACGTTGTGCAGATCCTCAACGGCATGCCGATGACCATGCGCCCGAAAGCTCGCCAGAATCCGGAAGACGATTATGTCTTCTCCGTGCTGGCTGCTGCGGCGCCGCAGTTCAAACACGACGCGAATGGCCAAGCCGGTTACGCCCAGCTGACCAAAGCATAATTCATGGGGCTCAGGCCCCATCTTTTTTACGGAGGCCGTATGGCTGGTAAAGAACAAAAATGGTTGCTCACCCATGACAGCCACGAACTGAAAAAGGGTGAAGTATACAAAGGCGAGACTCTCCCGCTGTGGCTGGCAGGAAAAGCGATCCCGGTAAGCGACCAGGTCCTGGAAGTGGCGACACCTGCCGACGTGCAAAAGCTGCAGGCTGACCTCGACGAGGCCAATGGCAAAGTTGAGTCGCTGACCGCTGACAACACGAAGCTGCAGGCTGACCTCGACGAGGCTCAGAAACAAATCGACGAGCTGAAGAAAAAGGCGAAATAACCATGGCTGACCCAATCACAGCGGCAGACGTGCAGGCGTACCTCGGTGAATTGGGTTACACCATTCCCATGGCGTTGCTGGATCCGATTCTCTGCGCTGTTAACAAGATTATCCCGTGCCTCGATGGCGCAGGGTATGACGACTGCACCGCGAAGCTGATCCTGATGTACGCCGCCGCGCTTATGGCTACTTCGTCCGGCGCGCGCCGCATCAAATCGCAGGGGGCGCCGTCTGGCGCGTCCCGCTCGTTCGATTACGATGCTGACAGCATCACCTGGCTGCGCGACTCGCTGGCCAGGCTCGATACCAGCGGCTGCACCGGCGAGTTGCCAATCAGCGCCGGTAATAGCGTCGGCCTGTTCATGGTGGTCGGAGGCTGCTGATGACGTACAAATCAGTTAAGCACGGTCTACCGCGCTCGTTCACCCGCGTCTGGGTGATGACCGACACCGGGCGGGAGACTACCGG
This sequence comes from Enterobacter cloacae complex sp. OE43NF, assembly GCF_023544405.1. Lineage (NCBI taxonomy): Bacteria > Pseudomonadati > Pseudomonadota > Gammaproteobacteria > Enterobacterales > Enterobacteriaceae > Enterobacter > Enterobacter cloacae complex sp. OE43NF. The sequence goes on along the minus strand of NZ_JAMJFW010000075.1, from coordinate 1,442 downwards.
CTACGTTAAGTCGGACGGCGAGTGGCATATCAACTGTGAGCGCATCCGGGCGACCGGCGCCAAGGTGCTGAGGTGGAAAGAATGACAGAGCGAGTGAAGAAGGCGAGCGATAACCGTTTATCGTTCATGTGCCCCGGGTGCGGTAGTCGCCATGTGGTGCAGGTTGGCATTGGCAATGGTCCGCGATGGGGATGGAATGGAAGCGTTGATAAGCCGACGCTGACTCCAAGCGTTTTGGTTACTGGCTTCACGCCCAGCGATGACCCGAAGGAGTTTGACGATGCCACTAAAGACAAGCCGTTTACCTGCCATTCATTTGTGACAGATGGGCAGATTCAATATCTGAATGACTGTACGCATAGCATGGCAGGCATGACGGTGCCGCTACCAGAGCTTTGAGGAGTAAGCGATGTCTAGCGTTGCAAACTGGTCATACACAGCCACTGCGACCATCTGGCGAAAGCTGGAAGGAAGTGACGAATACGGCGACCCGCTGGGCTATGCCGAACCTGAGCAAATCCTCTGTGATTACGAGGGCGGGCTCAGCAAGAAGTTAGCCAACCTGGGCGCTGAAATCGTAGTGAAGAACACCGTTTGGACGGAGTTTGCGCTGGTGGCCGCCGGTGATTATCTGCTGATTGGCATGTCTACCGAACCCGACCCGGTTGTGGCTGGTGCTGACGAGGTGCGGCAGGTTATTCGCTACGCCGACACGTTCGAGCGCCTGGCGGATGATTACGCCATCCTGACTGGCATATGATAAAATCACGTTGTGGCTACGCTGATCACCGAAAGCCCGGAAACGTCACCGGGTTGCCACAACATTATTGGCGAACAACTTAGGCGAGGTTGTTATGGATTTTGACTCAAGCTCTTCGGTGATGGAATTCAAGAAGAACTTTAGCATTCCAGATAACATCTACTGGAATGGTGAGCGCTTTGAAACAGTAAGCGGATTCTCTGAAAGTGAAGAGACAGCTGACATGTATACCAATTTATTGGCTGGTTTCATCATAGGGCTGGAGGCCAGTGGTAGAACTACTGACTTCGAGGTCGAGCCATTCAACCGAAACCCATGAGATAGATATCTAAAACAGGTCGCTTAGGTGGCCTTTTTTATTGCCTGGAGAAAGCCATGGGCATCAAAGTGCGTGGCACTGCACGTGTTGAGCGCAATATTGACCGAATTCTGAATGATATTCAGGGTAGAAAAGTCATTCGCGCACTCCAGTCGGCGATGATTCTTGGGGCTGCTAGAGCGGCACTTTACACGCCGATCGATACCTCCGCACTTTTAAATAGCCAGTTTCGCGAAATCGTAACTGACGGAGCGGTAATTACAGGCAGGGTAGGTTACTCGACCAACTATGCCGTTTATGTTCATGACCCGGCCAACCCGCAGAGGTTCCGTCGCTCAACTGCTAAAAAGGAATTCCTCACTC
>NZ_JAMJFW010000074.1:0-12516 GCF_023544405.1 Enterobacter cloacae complex sp. OE43NF | reverse complement strand
GTGTCAACGGTGGTGTTTGACTCACCCCACCATTTTTTCCACGTCGCCCCGCTGGGATTTGCTGGATCAAATACACCTGTCCATAAATTATCCCGGTTAAAGGCGAGACCAAAACCGGCCGTTGAATAAACAGGAACAGAGACCAAACCGATAATAGAGTTTCCACTTCCAACAGGTGCACCGATGGTTGACGGCGGAGCTCCATCACCGCGCATACGATAAAGCCCGGCACGATAACCATCGGTCAGGCTTGCCAGTTGAGAAGCCAAAGACGAATCAGCGCCGATGCCAAAACCACCAACCTGAATGACATTGCCATTAGAGGTGCCAGTATCCTTTGTGGCCGATGTTCCTAAACCGACGTTTTATAGATTGCTCTTGAGCGGCCTGGCCGATAACTTCACCTGATTTTTTTGCAGAAATAATTGGGTGAAAAATATGCAAATTGGCTATGTAAGGGTGTCAACAAATGACCAAAATACGGATCTTCAGCGGCAAGCGCTCGAACGCGCAGGATGTGAACAAATTTTCGAAGAAAAAATGAGCGGAACAGTGGCTAACCGGCCAGCGCTGAAAAAGCTTCTTAAGACGCTGAAAGAGGGAGATACGCTGGTGGTGTGGAAGCTCGATCGCCTTGGGCGAAGCATGCGGAACCTTGTACTGCTGGTGGACGAACTCCGGCAGCGCGGCATCCACTTTAAAAGCCTCACAGATAGCATCGATACATCCAGCCCAATGGGACGCTTTATTTTTCATATCATGTCAGCTCTGGCTGAAATGGAGAGGGAGTTGATAGTGGAGCGCACTCGGGCTGGGTTGGCCGCAGCCCGTGAGAAAGGGCGAATCGGTGGGAGGCGGCCAAAATTGACACCTGAGCAATGGGCTCAGGCTGGCAGGTTGATCGCAAACGGAGTGGATCGGAAGCAGGTGGCGATCATTTACGATGTGGCCGTTTGTACTCTATATAAAAAATTCCCAGTAAATAAAGACGTTACACGAACTTCAACACATTAAAATTCATCCGGGTTATTCGATGTGCTTATGCCAATTTTGATCAGGCTCAATACTATCAAGCCAAGAGCAACAACTACGGTACTTGCGATTATAAACGTTGCCATGTTGAACCTTTTTTATGAACTTTTCATTTAGACAATACGGAACTGCAAACGTTCAGAACAAAAAATTCTTAGTATGAGAGCAGGATGTTTGATGTTTCGGACAGCCATATGTAAAAATGAGCTACGGTTGCTGGGCACTGTTCGGTAATTCGAATATTGAATGTTACAACCATGAAGATTCTGTTTGTACATAAGCTTCATGTAACAAGAGGATCTACTGAAAGGAATGATGAGAGATGTGTGGGGGCTTACCGTAGTTGAATTTATTGCTATCAAGCGGAATCTTGAGAATATTTCTGATACATGGTCAGATCTCTGGGCAATGTTGTATCTGAGTCAGGCTAAGCCCGGACAGCTTCTTGGGGCAAAGTTTGATGATGTGAGCCATGATATTCTTGTTCTTTCAGCCACAAAAGGACTGAGGGAAAGATGCATTGCTCTTAAGCCAGGAGTTAAAAGAATTCTCCACTCCCGCAGGGAGAAGTATCCTGAAGATGTGTTTTTGTTTCAGAGCCATTCACATCGTACCAAGACAACTCCAAGACCGGTAACGTTAGTTGCATTTAATGCGGCACTGAAAAGGGCATCTATTGGAGTGACCGCAAAAACAGTGAGTAGTAAAAGTGCTTATTATTTAACGCCACTAAGATGAAGTGCCGTTCAATATCGGAAAAGTACGATGGGTAGTGGTGCATGTCTGCGTAGTTGAAGGTATGCACGAAGCGAACACGGGCTTTGCTAATCATTCACCAGCCACATATTTGCGTCTTCAAACATTTCCTCCAGCATGCGGTTCAGCTTTTCCCGATCGCTTTTGCTGGCATCGCTATTCAAGCCGTTCGCCTGCATCGGCTTCACCCTCACTTCAGCATCAGGGAAAATCTGGTGCACTCGTTTCGTCAACTCGGCCAGGATAATCTCCCTGGCTCCCTCCAAGCCTTCAACGTTTCGCTTATCGTAAACCAGTTCAACAAACATAATGCGCTCCATTATCTACTGTTTGGATATACAGTATTTTTGCTGTGGAGGATTTGTCTGTCAAGGCGTGAGCCCTTTGTTTTTAAATTTTGAGGGTATTTCTGCGTGAATAATTATTGTCGATGTGACCTGCAGAGCCGATGGTGTCTGAGGTTGGCTTAAAAAAGCTTTGGGGCATGGATGGGGCAAAAGTGCATGGTAAAGTGCGTTAAAGTTCGTTAATCATGTTTTGTCTCGATCTCGCTCATCCCTTGTTTTATGCGCTCCTGGACGATCTTTATCGATTTTAAAAATTATGAGTTCATATTATGTCAGCCCTGGCGGAAATGGAGAGGGAGTTGATTGTGGAGCGCACCCGGGCAGGTTTGGCTGCAGCTCGTGAGAAAGGTCGAATCGGCGGCAGGCGTCCAAAGCTTACCCAGGAACAATGGGACCAGGCGGGCCGACTGATTGCGAACGGCGTGGACAGAAAACAGGTGGCAATAATTTATGATGTGGCCGTGTGCACGCTTTATAAAAAATTTCCGGTGGGGATAAATCGGAGAAAAAGCAGCCCACCGTGTGAAATGGCGGGCTGATTTGTGATTTTTACGGTTGTATCCAGCGATCACGTGCTCGCCGTGCTATGGCGATCATTTTCTGTATCTCTCCGAGAGTGAATTTTTCCGCTTCATCGCAAGGCATTACCACATAGCCGGAACGGATCACATGTTCCAGGCATGAATCGGGATTCATAATCACTTCGCCAGGCATAAGAGGGTGACAGGCCACGGGCAGGCCATTTTCGAAGTAGGTGATTACTGCGTAATTACCCTGGCGAGATGCTGCTGGGGCTCTCTTATGCAGTTCGGCTTCCATCGCGTTAAACTTGGCGATATATGCCTCCTTAAGTCTGGCTGCTTTCTTTCCGGTGAAACCCATTACCAAAAACATAAAGCCGTCTTTGGTGATCAGGTAGCAGCGTGATTCACGTTCAGCACCGTTACCGACTTCGACAGTTTGAACATCGGCGTAAAAGTTCGCTGATGTAAATTCAGGCGAACAATCCAGCATGTCAATTTTGCGAAGAACATCTTTATGCTGCTTATCGAAATAGTCAGCGATGGATTGGGAGCTGGTGACCAGGCGGCCATCTTTGGTAAAAACTTTCGGGGCTTCGGTGGAACTAGCGATCGCTGTGTTCATGGGATATTCCTTCTTCTTCGGATTATCACCACCTTTGAGACCAATCAAGGGTGGTGAGCTGACGGAGTTGGTCTTACCGGGAAAAAGGAACCGGCGCGCCGAAGCGCCCCCGCCAACCCACCATAATGCGAAGGTGTGGCAATGCAAACGACAAAAAAAGACGCTGGCGCGTCAGTTGTCGCCTTTTTCATCCGGGAGACCAATCCCGGCACCAGATTTTGCTGGTGCAGGGCGAGTATGAGAAAAAAACATTTTTATGTCAACGTCGGTCAAAAAATCCTTCTCCAAAACTCAGGCGTAAGTGCATGAAAATGCTTGCGTTCGCACGACGTAAAATGCATTAAAAAATACGCTAAAATATGTGGTTATCTATTTGAATCAAAAGAGGAATCTGTGTTTTTCGTTTTTCTTTGAACTCAGAAGGTTTAAAGCCGAAAAGAGACCAAATCATACGCTTACGGCAAGGTTTGAAAAGCCATTCACGCCGAAAATATCGATGGGATCAATTTTGGCGTAACGCTTAAGTGATAGCGGGAATATAAGAGGAAGACCGTCTGGCTGAGTCGCCAGACGGTGGAAGGATCAGGCTTTACGCGTTGCGGCTTTCATCGCCGTAACAAATGCTTTGAGTTCAGCCAGCATCTGCTCGGGTTTGTCCACGTTCTTCTCAATGATTTTGACGATAGCAGAGCCGGAGATCGCGCCTGCCGCTTTTGCGTCAATTGCCGCCGTAACCTGATCCGGGGATGAAATGCCGAATCCCTGCAGCGGAGGTGCTGCGTGGTATTCAGCCAGTTTTTCAACCAGATGATGCAGCGGCAGCGCGGCTTTGTTTTCAGCACCCGTCACGCCCGCGCGGGAGAGCAGGTAGGTGTAACCACGGCCGTAAGAGGCAATCTGGCGCAGCAGTTCGTCATCGGCGTTTGGCGGGCAGATGAAAATCGGCGCCACGTTATGACGCATAGCAGCCTGGCGGAACGGTGCAGATTCTTCAACCGGGACGTCGGCCACCAGCACGGAGTCAACGCCGACCCGCGCGCACTCGGCATAAAATTCGTCGATTCCGCGGTTAAAGACCAGGTTGGCATACATCAGCAGGCCAATCGGAATGGTCGGGTGCTTCTGACGGATCGCGGCAAGCATCTCAAAACACTGCGTTGGGGTGACGCCCGCGGCAAAGGCACGCAGAGTGGCGTTCTGAATGGTCGGGCCATCCGCCAGAGGGTCAGAGAACGGGATCCCCAGCTCCAGCGCATCGGCACCGGCTTCAATCAGGGCGTCGATAATTTTTAGCGACTGTTCCGGGCCCGGATCGCCCAGGGTTACGAAGGGAACGAACGCGCCTTCCTGGCGGGATTTCAGTTGTGCAAATGCGTTATCGTAGCGTTCCATCAGATTTCCCCTCGTGCTTTCAGAATATCGTGAACGGTGAAGATATCTTTATCACCGCGACCGGAAAGGTTAACGACCAGCAGTTGCTCTTTTTCCGGGTTTTCTTTCATCATTTTCAGCGCATGCGCCAGAGCATGCGAGGACTCCAGTGCCGGGATGATCCCTTCGCTGCGGCACAGCGTCTTAAACGCTTCCAGCGCTTCGTCATCGGTGATGGAGACGTAGTCCGCGCGTCCGGTGCTGTTCAGGAACGCATGCTGTGGCCCGACGGACGGGAAATCCAGACCGGCAGAGATGGAGTACGACTCTTCAATCTGACCTTCATCGGTCTGCATCATCGGCGCTTTCATGCCGAAGTAGATCCCCACGCGGCCATGTTTCAGCGGAGCGCCGTGCTCACCGGTTTCAATCCCGTGACCCGCTGGCTCCACGCCGATCAGGCCAACACGGGTTTCGTCGATAAAATCAGCGAACATCCCGATGGCGTTTGATCCCCCGCCCACACAGGCAATCACCGCGTCCGGCAGACGGCCTTCTTTTTCAAGGATCTGCGCTTTGGTCTCTTCGCCAATCATGCGCTGGAATTCACGCACGATAGTCGGGAACGGGTGCGGACCAGCGGCTGTGCCGAGCATGTAGTGCGCGGTTTCATAGCTACCAGACCAGTCGCGCAGCGCTTCGTTACAGGCATCTTTCAGCGTGGCAGAACCACTGTGGACTGGGATCACTTCTGCGCCCATCAGACGCATACGGAATACGTTCGGAGACTGACGCTCAACGTCTTTCGCCCCCATATAGATACGGCATTTCAGGCCGAGGAGGGCGCTGGCCAGTGCTGATGCCACGCCGTGCTGACCCGCGCCGGTTTCGGCGATGATCTCGGTTTTGCCCATCCGTTTTGCCAGCAGTGCCTGTCCTAACACCTGGTTGGTTTTATGCGCGCCGCCGTGCAGCAGGTCTTCACGCTTGAGGTACAGCGTGGTTTTGGTGCCGGCTGTCAGGTTACGGCATTTGGTCAGCGCTGTTGGACGGCCCGCGTAGTTTTTCAGCAGGTCGGTAAATTCAGCCTGAAACGCTGGATCTTTCTGTGCGCTCACAAACGCTTCTTCCAGCTGGCGCAGTGCGGGCATCAGGATCTGCGGAACGTACATCCCGCCGAACTCACCAAAATACGGATTAAGTAATGTCGTCATTTTTTCTTCCTTAATATGCACGCAGAGTTTTAAATACCGAGGCCAGCTTACTGGCATCTTTGATGCCCGGTTGCGACTCTACGCCTGAATTGAAATCGAGGCCCGCGCAGCCGGTTTTGGCTGCTTCCACACAGTTATCCGGGCTAAGTCCACCCGCCAGCAGGACATTGTCCAGCGCTTCGCCGTTCAGCAGTGACCAGTCAAAACGCTGGCCTGTACCGCCCTGGCCGTTATCGAGCACGTATTTATCAACATGATTCAGGTTACGTGCTGGCAGGGTGCTGCCCACGCTCTGCGCTTTCCAGATCTGAACCTGAGGAGCCAGCCCGGCACGCAGGGCATCGATGTATGCCTGATCTTCATCACCGTGCAGTTGTACTGCACTCAGTGATAACGCTTCGGCTTTTGCCGTAACGTCCGCGATATCAGCGTTACGGAAGACGCCCACATAGCTGAGTGGGGCTGCCGCTATCACCTTGCGTGCCTGTTCATCGCTCACCGCACGCGGTGAGGAGTCCACAAAGATCAACCCGCCGTAAATAGCCCCCGCCTCATAGGCGGCCTGGGCATCCTGTTCGCGGGTTAAGCCGCACACTTTGTTTTCACCCAACAGCACGCGACGCACTGCGGCATTGAGATCGTCATGTGCCATCATCGCAGAGCCAATCAGGAAACCGTTGGCAAAGTGACTCAGCTCACGCACCTGGGCGTAGCTGTTGATCCCGGATTCACTGATAACGGTCACGCCAGAGCCCAGACGCGGTGCCAGCTGACGCGTACGATTCAGGTCAATTGACAGATCGCGCAGATCGCGGTTGTTAATCCCGACCACTTTCGCCTGCAGTGCAATGGCACGCTCCAGCTCTTCTTCGTTGCTCACCTCGGTCAGCACGCCCATGTTGAGGCTGTGCGCCACCGCAGCCAGCTGGCGATACTGCTCGTCGTCGAGCACCGAGAGCATCAGCAGGCAGGCGTCAGCCTGGTAAAAACGCGCCAGCCAGATCTGATACGGGTCGATAATAAAGTCTTTGCACAGAATCGGTTGCGGCGCGATGCTGCTGACAACAGGCAGAAAATCGAAGCTGCCCTGGAAATATTTCTCATCCGTCAGCACAGAGATCGCCGACGCATGATGCTTATAAATGCCGGCAATACGCGCCGGATCGAAATCCTCACGGATAACGCCTTTCGACGGGGAGGCTTTTTTGCACTCAAGAATAAATGCGGTGCGCGAGCCCTGCAGGGCATCATAGAAACGACGGCTGCTTGGGACGACGTCGTTCTGAAAACTGGCAAGCGGCTGCTGCGCTTTGCGGGCTTCCACCCAGATGGCCTTATCGGCAACGATTTTCGCTAAAACGGTCTGCATTCTTTACCCTCTTGCCGCAAGTGCGGTAACGCGATCGTAAGCTGCACCAGAGCGCAGTACGTCCAGAACTTTTTGTGCGTTGGCTTTGAGATCCTCTTCGCCGTGCAATCGCATCAGCATGGCCACGTTGGCTGCCACGGCTGCCTCATGGGCGACCTCTCCCTTACCTTGTAATAAGCGCGTGAGAATGTCACGGTTTTCTTCCGGCGTGCCGCCTGCCAGCGCCTCCTGATGATACGGCGTTAAACCAAAGTCGGCGGCTTCCAGCTGGTAGCTCAGGATTTCGCCATTGCGCAGTTCCGCAACGAGAGTTGGCGCGTGAAGGGACACTTCATCCATTCCCCCGCTGTGAACCACTGCCGCACGCTGATAACCGAGCACGCGCAGGGTTTCGGCAATTGGCAGAACCAGTTCCGGGCTGTAAACACCAATCAGCGCCAGCGGCGGGTGCGCCGGGTTGATCAGCGGCCCCAGTACGTTAAACAGCGTGCGTGTTTTGAGTTGCTGACGAACCGGCATCGCATGGCGGAAACCGGTGTGATACTTCGGCGCAAACAGGAAGCAGACGCCCAGATCGTCCAGCGCTTCACGGGAGCGTTCGGCGTTCATATCCAGGTTAATGCCGAAGGCAGCCAGCAAATCGGACGAGCCCGAGCGGCTGGAGACGCTGCGGTTACCGTGTTTCGCCACCTTCAGGCCACACGCCGCGGCCACGAAGGCACTGGCGGTGGAGATATTGATGCTATTGCTGCCATCACCCCCGGTGCCGACGATATCCGCAAACTGATAATCCGGGCGCGGGAAGGGGGCGGCATTTTCCAGCAGGGCCGTGGCGGCACCGGCGATTTCTTGCGGGCTTTCGCCGCGCACTTTCATGCTTACCAGTGCGGCCGCCAGCTGTTCAGGTTTCAGCTCACCGCGAACCACGGCAGAAAAGAGCTGGTGGCTCTCCTGCTGGCTCAGGGTCTGCGCCTGATACAGCTTTTCCAGAATCGGTTGCAGCGTGTTGGTCTGCTCCAGTTTCTGCAACGCCCAGTCCAGCGTCTGCTCCAGCAGTCGCGCGCCATGGGTCGTGAGAATCGACTCCGGATGGAACTGCATGCCGCAGACGCGATCCGCATCGTGGCGCACGGCCATCACCATCCCTTCAAACGAGGCGTTAATGGTCAGCCCGGCCGGGATGTTGCTGCCCACCAGGGAGTGATAGCGCGCAACCGGCAGCGGATTTGGCAGGCCGGTAAACATCGACTGGCCGTCATGTTCAATGCTGGAGGCCTTGCCATGCAAGATCTCACCTGCCTGACCCACGTAGCCGCCATAGGCTTCCACAATCGCCTGGTGACCCAGACAGATACCGATAATCGGCAGTTTACCGCGCATACGGGTCAGCAGCTCCGGCATACAGCCCGCTTCACTGGGGGCACCTGGGCCAGGAGAGAGCATCAGCACCGGGTTTTGCATGGTTGCCAGACGGTCTATCAGCGTCTGTGCCGGAACATGGTTACGATAGATAACGACGTTGTGACCATTCGCACGCAGCTGATCTGCCAGGTTATAGGTAAAAGAGTCGATGTTATCGAGCAGCAGAATGTCAGCCATCAGAAAATCTCCTGTGCGTGATGTGCGGTAGCAATGGCGCGCAATACCGCGCGGGCTTTACTGCGGGTTTCGTCAGCTTCAGACTGCGGAACAGAATCCAGAACAATCCCTGCGCCTGCCTGCACGGTAGCGATACCGTCCTCAACGTAGGCGGAGCGGATCACAATGCAGGTATCCAGATCGCCGTGGGCGGTGAAGTAGCCCACTGCACCACCGTAACTGCCGCGACGGCGCCCTTCAGCCGCCGCGATCAGCTGCATGGCGCGAACTTTCGGCGCGCCGCTCAGCGTGCCCATGTTCATACAGGCGCGGTAGGCGTGAAGCACGTCGAGGTCGCTGCGCAGTTCGCCCACCACGCGGGATACCAGATGCATAACAAACGAGTAGCGGTCGACCTTGGTTAAGTCCGCCACGTAGCGGCTGCCAGGGGTACAAATGCGCGCCAGGTCGTTACGGGCCAGATCAACCAGCATCAGATGCTCGGAGAGCTCTTTATGGTCGGTACGCATTTCCAGCTCAATGCGGCTGTCGAGATCGCGATCCAGCGAGCCATCGGCTCGACGGCCGCGTGGACGGGTTCCGGCAATCGGGTAGATCTCAATCTGGCGGCTGGTGGCGTCATATTTCAGTGAACTTTCAGGGGATGCGCCAAACAGGGTGAAATCGTTGTCCTGCATAAAGAACATGTACGGGCTTGGGTTGCTCTTTTTCAGCACGTCATAGGCCGCGAGCGGCGACGGGCAGGGCAGAGAGAAACGACGGGAAGGAACAACCTGGAAAATTTCTCCGGCGCGAATCGCTTTTTGCATCTGGCGAACCACGGCACCGTACTGATCGTCGCTCTGATTAACCTCACAGGTCATTTTCTCGACACGATGTACAGGCAGCGCAGGCGGCGCTTCGGTCATTTGTTGCTGCAACTGCTCAATACGCTGCTCAAGGCGTTTTTTCTCTGTCGCGGATGGCGTGAAGAGGCTTGCCTGAATACGGGTGTTTTTTTTCTGGTGGTCGATCACCAGTAAGGTTTCGGCCAGGTAGAAGCAGTAGTCGGGGCAGCGGTTACCCTGTTCAATGTCCGGTAAATCTTCGAACCCGGCCACCAGGTCGTAAGCAAACAGCCCGCCAAAGAACATTGCTTCGCGTTCATCTTCCGGCACGGTGACCAGATTTTGCAGCAGACGGAAGGCATCAAAAACGGAAAGAGAGCACAGGCGTGCGTCTTCGTCCAGCAGTTGGCTCACCGGCGGGAAGTGCAGAACGCGCATTTCAGGATGGTGTTCATTTTCGATACCAGCAGGCAGGCTCGCATCCAGTAACGGCAGCAGAGCCGCACCGTTATCCGATAACGCTTTGATGGTGACAGTGTCACCTAGCGCCGTAATGCGCAGCGCGCTGTCCACCAACAGCAGGCTCTTGAGATCGTCTTTGCTGTCAATATCGGCGGATTCCAGTAACAACGTGGCTGGACGCGCACCGCAGACCTGATGAAACAGCGCGGTTGGGTTGTGGCGATAGGCCGCCTCGCTGGTCAGCAATTCGAGGTGTGGTTTGGCTGTTTGCATTATGTTGTTCTCATTTATTCTGTTCAAAAAAAAGCCCGCTGATGAGCGGGCGGGTATCTGTTTGCTGTACGCAGACGTGTGACACTGCCCGGGAATCAGGAAGTGCGCCACCAACCGTGCAGAGTGAAATGTGCAGTCATTTTCAGATACCTTTCTCGTGTGAACTTGCGTACTAGTTAACTAGTTCGATGGCGTGTTGTCAACCCTTGATTTCAGAATTTCGTGGCAAGTCGGTATCATGGGCTTTTAAGATGTCTCTAACCTGTGACGGGAAGTGCTTTGAGCGATACCACCTACGCCGTAATTTATGATTTACACAGCCATACCCAGGCCTCCGATGGTCTGCTAACGCCCGAAGCGTTGGTGCATCGTGCCGTTGAAATGCGGGTTGGCACGCTGGCCATAACCGATCACGATACAACCGATGCCATTCCAGCCGCGCGCGCCGAGATTGCCCGCAGTGGTCTGGCACTCAAACTGGTTCCTGGCGTCGAGATATCGACCGTCTGGGAGAATCACGAAATCCATATTGTTGGCCTGAACATTGATATAGACCATCCGGTAATGTGTGCGTTTTTGCAAGAACAAAAAACGCGCCGCAACCAGCGCGCAGAAATGATCGCTGAACGTCTGGAAAAGGCGCATATTCCGGGCGCACTGGAGGGGGCACAAAGGCTGGCAAACGGGGGCGCGGTAACGCGCGGTCATTTTGCCCGTTTTCTGGTTGAGGCCGGCAAGGCCACAACGATAGCGGATGTCTTTAAACGCTATCTGGCTCGCGGGAAAACCGGATATGTTCCGCCACAGTGGTGTACAATAAAACAAGCTATTGATGTGATTCATCATTCTGGCGGTAAGGCCGTGCTGGCCCATCCGGGGCGGTATAATCTTTCTGCTAAATGGCTGAAAAGACTGCTGGCGCATTTTGCCGAATGCGGTGGCGAGGCGATGGAAGTCGCCCAGTGTCAGCAGGCGCCCAACGAGCGTTCGCAGCTTGCGACCTACGCCCGCCAGTTTGGTTTGCTGGCGTCACAAGGCTCAGATTTTCATCAGCCCTGTGCGTGGATAGAACTGGGACGCAAGCTTTGGTTACCCGCAGGCGTTGAGCCTGTCTGGCAGCTCTGGGAACAGCCACAGCAACTTGAAGAGAGGGAAGTATGAGTCAGTTTTTCTATATTCATCCGGATAATCCGCAGCCGCGCCTGATCAATCAGGCCGTGGAGATCGTGCGTAAAGGGGGCGTTATCGTCTACCCGACGGATTCGGGTTATGCGCTGGGCTGTAAGATTGAAGATAAAGCGGCGATGGAGCGTATTTGCCGTATTCGCCAGTTGCCGGACGGTCACAACTTTACCCTGATGTGCCGGGATCTCTCTGAGCTATCGACCTATGCTTATGTCGATAACGTGGCATTTCGTCTGATTAAAAATAACACGCCGGGCAACTACACCTTCATCCTGAAAGGGACGAAAGAGGTTCCGCGCCGTCTGTTACAGGAAAAGCGCAAAACCATCGGGATGCGTGTGCCGTCTAACCCGATTGCCCAGGCCTTGCTGGAAACGCTGGGTGAGCCGATGCTCTCAACCTCGCTGATGCTGCCCGGCAGTGAATTCACCGAGTCCGATCCGGAAGAGATCAAAGACCGTCTGGAAAAGGTAGTTGAGTTGATTATTCATGGCGGTTACCTCGGTCAGCAGCCGACCACGGTTGTCGACTTAACGGAAGATGCACCGGAAGTGATTCGCGAAGGCGTGGGCGATGTTAAGCCTTTCTTGTAAAGGTGTAAGCAGCTATACTACGCGGCCATCAAATCAGGGCATAGCCCTGGTTTGACCTGATTCGACGCCTGTGAAGGCGCACAAGATAAATATTAAATCATTTATAATCAATGATTTAATATTTTCGGTTAATGGTTGTTACCAGCTTGTGTGACAGCCATTAGCCACATCGCGACACTCATCATGTATGTACACCTTTCCCTGCTGTTAATGTCTTCCTTGGTACATGTCTTTACTGGATATCATTACCGAGGGTTTATGACTTCTCATTTCCAAAATCTGTTAGTTGCGCATTATATGCACCCTGGTTAACCTAAGATTAATCCTAATGAATCAAGGGTG
>NZ_JAMJFW010000073.1:0-12545 GCF_023544405.1 Enterobacter cloacae complex sp. OE43NF | reverse complement strand
ATATTGCCGGTCGTACATCTGCAAAAGAGAAAAACGCAAACCTGGTGGAAGCGATCAAGGCCGCAAAATTCCCGCATGACCGCTATCAGACCACCACCATTGTGAACACCGACGATGCCATCCCTGGCTCCGGGATGTTTGTACGCTCAAGCCTTGAGAGCAACAAAAAGCTCTACCCGTGGTCGCAGTTTATTGTCGACAGCAACGGCGTGACGCGCAAAGCCTGGCAGCTTGAGGAAGAGAGTTCCGCGATTATCGTGCTGGATAAAAACGGCCAGGTGCAGTGGGTAAAAGACGGGGCGTTAACCCAGGAAGAGGTGCAGCAGGTGGTTGATCTGCTGCACAAGCTGCTGGCTCAGTAAAGAGAGACCCGGAAGCCTGGATTGAGGAATGATTCGCGCGGGGTGTAGTCCAGCGGCTTGCCCTGCCAGTCATGAACATGCGCACCCGCGGCCGCGGCTACCGCGTGGCCGGCTGCCGTGTCCCAGATGTTCGTCGGCCCGAAACGGGGATAGAGCTGCGCCTGCCCCTCCGCCACCAGACAGAATTTCAGCGAGGAGCCAATCGAGGTCGTCTGATGTTCACCCAGCTGTTGCAGATACTCCTCCAACTCGCTGTCGCTGTGCGAGCGGCTGATGACCACCAGCGGAGGGCGCGCATCGCGCACCTGGATCGGCTTGCGGACACCACACTCTTCCTTCCAGGCCTTGCCTTCCGCGGCGCTGTACATCACTTTCATCACCGGCGCGTAGACCACCCCAAGCACCGCTTTGCCCTTGTCGATCAGGGCGATATTCACGGTGAATTCACCGTTACGCTTGATAAACTCTTTGGTGCCGTCCAGAGGATCGACCAGCCAGTAACGCTGCCAGTGCTGACGCTCATCCCAGCTCTGCGGCGCTTCTTCGGAAAGCACGGGGATCTCTGGCGTGAGTGCCTGTAGCCCTTTCATGATCACGCCATGCGCCGCGATATCCGCCGCCGTGACAGGGGAATCATCCGCCTTGCTGACAACGTTCATCGGTTGTGCGCCATCATACACCTGCATGATGGCATCGCCCGCATCCCGTGCGAGCTGACAAATTTTATCTAACATTCTCCACCTCTTCGTTAACGCAGTGGGTATAACTCTTTGTTTTATTTATATCGTAATGTGAACAATTCCGCTATCTGTGAAGCAATTCCGGTTTCATCGCCCTTTTTTCTGGCAGGATTCACACTTCTGTAAGCAACAAACGATAGATACATATTCTTTTGTGGCCTGGATCGAAAAAAGGACTCCTCTGATGATTAAGTTTAGCGCAACGCTCCTGGCGACGCTGATTGCAGCGAGCGTACAGGCGGCGACGGTCGATCTCCGTATTCTGGAAACCACCGACCTGCACAGCAATATGATGGACTTCGATTACTACAAAGATACCCCTACGGAAAAATTCGGACTGGTACGCACGGCAAGTTTGATCAATGCCGCCCGCAATGAAGTAAAAAATAGCGTGCTGGTCGACAACGGTGATTTGATTCAGGGGAGTCCGCTGGGTGACTACATGGCGGCAAAGGGGCTGAAAAAAGGCGAGATCCACCCGGTGTATAAAGCGATGAACACCCTGGATTATACCGTCGGCAACCTCGGTAACCACGAATTCAACTATGGTCTTAAATACCTGCACGATGCGCTGGCAGGCGCAAAATTCCCGTACGTTAACGCCAATATCATCGACGTTAAGACCAAAAAGCCGCTTTTCACCCCTTATCTGATTAAAGAGACCGAGGTTGTTGATCAGGACGGTAAAAAGCAGACTCTGAAAATTGGCTACATCGGCTTTGTACCGCCCCAGATCATGACCTGGGATAAAGCCAATCTCACCGGCAAAGTCACCGTTAACGACATCACCGAAACGGCGCGTCAATACGTACCGGAGATGCGTGAAAAAGGGGCGGATGTTGTGGTCGTTGTCGCCCACTCGGGCCTCTCTGCCGATCCGTACCAGGTGATGGCGGAAAACTCGGTTTACTACCTGAGCGAAGTGCCGGGCGTGGACGCGATCCTCTTCGGCCACGCTCATGCGGTCTTCCCGGGTAAGGATTTTGCCAGCATCAAAGGGGCAGACATCGACAAGGGAACGCTCAACGGCGTGCCGGCGGTAATGCCCGGCATGTGGGGCGACCATCTTGGGGTGGTGGATCTGGTGCTCAATAACGACAGCGGCAGCTGGAAGGTGACCGGATCCAAAGCCGAAGCGCGACCTATTTACGATGCTGCCGCCAAAAAATCACTGGCGGCTGAAGACCAAAAACTCCTCGACGTGCTCAAACATGACCACGTCGCCACCCGCGAATTCGTCAGCAAGCCGATCGGCAAATCCGCCGACAACATGTACAGCTACCTGGCGCTGATACAGGATGACCCAACCGTTCAGGTGGTCAACATGGCGCAGAAAGCCTATGCCGAACATTTTGTTCAGGGCGATCCGGACTTAGCCAACCTGCCGGTGCTTTCCGCCGCCGCACCGTTCAAAGTGGGCGGACGTAAAAATGACCCGGCCAGCTATGTTGAAGTGGAAAAAGGCCAGCTGACGTTCCGTAACGCCGCCGATCTCTATCTCTACCCGAACACGCTGGTCGTGGTTAAAGCAACGGGTAAAGAGGTGAAAGAGTGGCTGGAATGCTCCGCCGGGCAGTTTAACCAGATCGATCCGAAGAGCAGCAAGCCGCAGTCGTTGATTAACTGGGACGGGTTCCGCACCTATAACTTCGACGTTATCGACGGGGTGGATTATCAGATTGATGTCACCCAGCCCGCGAAATATGACGGCGAGTGCCAGGCCATTAATCCGCAGGCAGAGCGCATCAAAAACCTGACCTTCAAGGGCAAGCCTGTCGATCCGGCGGCCACCTTCCTGGTGGTGACCAATAACTATCGCGCGTATGGCGGCAAATTTGCCGGCACCGGCGATAGCCACATTGCCTTTGCTTCTCCGGATGAGAACCGCTCAGTGCTGGCCGCCTGGATCAGCGCTGAGTCGAAAAAGGCGGGAGAGATTCATCCGGCGGTCGATAACAACTGGCGTCTGGCCCCGATCCACAGCGATACCCCACTGGATATTCGCATTGAAGCGTCTCCGTCGAATCAGGCTGCGGCGTTTATTAAGGAGAAGGCGCAGTATCCTATGAAGAAGGTTGCGACGGATGATATCGGGTTCGCCATTTATCAGGTGGATTTAAGTAAGTAAAAGCAAAACGGCAACGCACGTTGCCGTTTTAAGTGTTTATTCCCTCTCCCTGTAGGAGAGGGTTAAGGTGGGGGCATCAGACCGCACATTCCCGGGTTTTACGCTGCCCGCTCATCCCGGTTCGCCATTACTTTTGGCGTATTCACCTCTATCCAGTCCGCCAGCGCGGCCACTTTCTCGCTCACCTCTACGCCAAGCGGCGTCAGGCTATACTCAACGTGCGGCGGTACAACAGGATACGAAACGCGATCGACAAAACCGTCATGCTCCAGTGCCTGCAGCGACTGGGCCAGCATCTTCTCGCTCACGCCGCCCATTTTACGGCGCAGATCGCTGAAGCGATGCGTTCCCTCACGTAGCGCCACCAGGATCAGAACTCCCCAGCGGCTGGTGACATGTTTGAGCACCTCTCTGGACGGGCACTGCTCCGCGAAGAGATTACCATCGCGCATTTGTTCGCTGAGTGTCGGTATCGTCATTTAATACTTACCTTTTTGTACGTACTTACTAAAAGTTAGTTATGATGCTAGTGTGCCACAACAGCAGACAAACACGAAGGAGATTGATCATGATCGCGATTACCGGCGCTACCGGCCAGCTTGGCCGCCTCGTTATCGAACAGCTGTTAAAAACCGTCCCGGCAAACCAGATTGTCGCCATTGTGCGTAACCCGGCGAAAGCGGAAGCCCTGAGCCAGCAGGGTATTGTGGTTCGTCAGGGCGATTACACCGACCAGGCCGCGTTGACCACGGCGCTGAAGGGTGTGGAGAAACTTCTGCTGATCTCATCCAGCGAAGTGGGTCAGCGCGCCACGCAGCACCAGAACGTCATCAACGCTGCCAAAGCAGCTGGCGTGACATTTATCGCCTACACCAGCCTGCTGCATGCGGATAACTCACCGCTGGGCCTGCACGTTGAGCACGTTGCTACGGAAAAAGCGCTGGCAACATCCGGCATTCCTTATGCCCTGCTGCGCAACGGCTGGTATACCGAAAACTACCTGGCGAGCGCGCCGCCTGCGCTGGAACACGGCGTGTTTATCGGTGCCGCAGGTGAAGGCAAAATCGCCTCAGCCACCCGTGCGGATTACGCGGCGGCGGCGGCAAAAGTGGTTTCGGAAGAGGGCCACGCTGGCAAGGTCTATGAACTGGCAGGCGACAGCGTGTGGACGCTGAGCGAACTGGCGGCTGAACTGAGCAAGCAGAGCGGTAAACCGGTGGTTTATCAAAACATGAGCGAAGCGGATTTCGCCGCTGCGCTGAAGAGTGTCGGCCTGCCTGCCGGGCTGGCGGATATGCTGGCGGACTCTGATGTGGGCGCATCTAAAGGCGGGCTCTTTGACGATAGCCATACGCTGAGCAAACTGATTGGGCGACCAACCACGTCGCTGGCTGAAAGCGTTAAAACCATTTTGTAACGGGAAGACTATTATTATGGATGGCGGGGTAAAATAAAAAGCGGAAAACCTCGCCACCGACTCGATTAGGGCTTAAAGAGCACAGCTCAATCTATTCTTTTGCGAAAGAGAGTCGCTATAAAGCACTCAATCCTGCCGCTGACATAGTATTCAAATTAATTTGCGCCTGTATAAATGTGACTCCTGTTAACCCCGCTTACGTCGCAGGTAGAAATTAAAAATCGCTATATTCTTTTTCCCTCGCAAACGAAATAGGCTTTTCAAAGCCGGGAATAGTGATGCCATTCATAACAATATTGATATCGTCTTCATTTATCCCCTGCTGTCCAAACAGATAAATAACGTTTAATTC
The DNA here is from genome assembly GCF_023544405.1 of Enterobacter cloacae complex sp. OE43NF. Taxonomy (NCBI): domain Bacteria; kingdom Pseudomonadati; phylum Pseudomonadota; class Gammaproteobacteria; order Enterobacterales; family Enterobacteriaceae; genus Enterobacter; species Enterobacter cloacae complex sp. OE43NF. The sequence continues at coordinate 7,546 of NZ_JAMJFW010000073.1, read as the reverse complement.
GCCATGAGAGGCAGCTTCATCGTAAGCACGGGCCTGTCGTTGCACCTGGCGGTTACGCTGCTGATAATCTGCAAAGGCCGGTTCGCCATAGCGTTTGCGCAACCATTGTTGAGTAAGCTTCGGCGAGTAAACCACCCCCGTGGCATTATTACCGCCGAAGCCTTTTGAATTAATAAACGCAATTTGCCCCTGTTCATCCTCTAATTTGCAGTCCTTAACAGGGATGTGTAAACGCGCGTTATTCACCTGTGGCGCGATGTGCGACACACTTTTAATGCCCGGTAAAATGCCATAGCGGAAGACACCGAGACAGCTTATCAACTGGTCCCCGCTGGCAGGCCCCAGGGAGTGCCCCAGATAAGATTTTACCGCCGTCACCGGCCAGTCGTGAATCGAAAAGGCTTGCGCAACACGGTCAAAAATATCCGCTTCCGAGACACAATTTTTCGGCGTGCTTGAACCATGAGCCTGGATAAACGATCCCTTTTGCACCGTCTCCAGTCCAACCATCGACACTGCAGAGGCGACAGCTTTCGCCATAGTGATGTAATTCCCCGGCCCCGGTGAAGCAATCGAACGCTTATAGCCATCAGCATTGATAAAGACGTTTCCCACAGAACCGTGAATCTCTGCGCCGAGCTGCATCGCCAGTTCGTCGTCCATCAACACGATATACTGACTGGACTCGGCGATCACAAACCCACAGCTGTTGCCAAACGGACGGCTGCTGTTGCGCCAGTCGGCCGTCTCCGTCTGATCGATATGCCTGAGTTTGCTCTCTGTCGCCAGCGCGCCCATGGCATCAAAACCTTCAATCACCTCTGACGTAACCGGTGCTTCTGCGCTGCCTACCACGGCCACGCGAATGCGCCCTGCTTTTATGTCTTCGACGGCCGCGTTCAGGTTATAAAGAAACGTGGCGCATGCTCCCAGCGTGGCGCTGGTGTGGCCCACGCTACCCAGCACATAGGCATTGAGAAAATCAGCGCACATGCTGTTCAGGCCCAGCGGACACTGCTTGGCGCTGACGCGATGGCCCTTGAGACGCGACTGCAACATTCCGCCAAAGCCATACTCGTCGAGCTGTCCCATAATATTGCCCGAGTAGATACCCAGCTGATCCGGCGAAATTTTCGCCTGTATATCCCGCCACGGGATCCCCAAAGCGTTGATCGCATCTGACGCCCCGACAACGGCCATTTGCAACGCCCGCGGGTGAAACTGTGAATTGTAATAGTCACCCGGCCGGAATCCTTGTGGTAGCAAACCTGCGGCCTGAACTTCCGTGCGCAACAGCGTCTCAATTCTACAGTCCATATCACCCCGGACGGTAATGCGCACGCGCTGATCCGTTAATTCCTCAGCATGCCATCCCTGCGGTAAGGGTTGAGGTAATTGTCTGGAAGAGATATTAAAACTAAAACCGTTTTCGTCCGAAGCCATATTCAATTTTGCATGACTAACGATGGCATCAACATCAAAATAATCGTCCGTGATTTTTCTGATAAGGGATCCTTCAAGCGTCTCGTTCTTTATCGTCGCGGCAGCCTGATCGGGCGTGAATCTTTTACCGGAAATGTCACAATATCCGCCTTCATCATATTTAAGAATGCCCATCAGAATGGCGAGCGATAATAACGTCTGCTGCCGTTCCTCTTCGGATAATGACTCAATAACCATTCGGCGAAATGCATGATGTGAAGAACTACGACCAGCCGGACCATAGCCACCAAATGCTGTTATTACGGGTAATTTCACCATAATCAATCCTGTATTGGTCGTGAATTTATTTTGTTATCAAGCTAAGACAATTTACAGATATTAGTTTACAAATCGCCAACAAAAGCTAATATGAAAATCCAGCCAAAATGCTGACTTTTTTGGCCAGGTTAAAGATGAGCTACCAAAAATAATAGTCAAAACAGGTATTAATCAAAAATGACAAATACACAAATAGGATTTGTGTTATGCGAACGCATGCTAAGTTCCGGCCTCAGTCTACCGATTGAAATGTGGAAATCAGCGGCCAGTAGCTATTTAGCTGAGCAAAAAACAAACGCCAACACAGATACGTCCCCGGCAAAGCGATCGCGTTTCAGGCTCTGTCGACCGGAAAGCATTTTGAAGGTCAATACCATCGGCATAAACAGTTTGCCGATCCGCACGCACAGTGGCTTCAGTATTACTGCCGACACCACACTTGCCGACGACAGACACTACGATGTTATTTATATTCCGGCCCTGTGGCGCAACCCTCGCGCGGTAGTCAGACAACAGCCTGAGCTGCTGGCGTGGCTTTCTGAGCAGGCCGCACGAGGCACCCGCATCGCTGCCGTCGGAACCGGCTGTTGTTTTCTGGCGGAATCAGGGTTGCTTAACGGGAAACCCGCCACCACCCACTGGCACTACTTCCGGCAATTCTCACGCGATTACCCCAGCGTTAAATTACAAACTAAACATTTTCTCACCCAGGCCGAAAATATTTACTGCGCCGCCAGCGTTAAGGCCTTGTCAGATCTGACAATTCATTTTATTGAAACGATATATGGAAAACGGGTAGCCACACATACTCAACGGACATTTTTCCATGAAATTCGTAGCCAGTTTGATCGTCAGTGCTACAGCGAAGAAAACAAACCCCATCCCGATGAAGATATTGTACAAATTCAGACCTGGATTAAAGCCAACTGCGCCTCAGATATATCAATGCAAAATCTTGCCAATATGGCTGGCATGAGTTTGCGCAACTTTAATCGTCGTTTTAAAAACGCCACTGACATGTCCCCTTTGCAATATTTATTAACCGCCAGAATTGAGTTAGCCATGAATATGTTGCAATCAACCAACCTGTGTATTCAGGAGATCGCCAACGCGGTTGGGTATCAGGATATTGCGCACTTCAATCGCCAGTTTAAACATAAAACCACGGTTTCACCGGGGGATTACCGTAAGACCGTTCGCGCAAAGATGTTTAGTGCATAATCCCGGATCATCTCTGATAATCACAAGATAGCCCCCGAGGAGAATCAGTGTGCAAGGCGTACCGGAACAATTTAGCGATGAGAGAGACAGCGCGCGCTTTCGCCATCTGGCGCAGTTGCCGGGTCTGGAACTTTATCACGCGCATATCGCTGACTACGCCTTTGAGCCTCACACGCATGAAGCCTTCGGTATCGGCACCATCGAAACCGGTGCCGAGCGCTTTCGCTATCGCGGTACCCAGCACCTGGCCGCTGAAAAATCCGTTGTCACCATGAACCCGGACGAGATCCACACCGGTGAATCGGCCACCGAGGGCGGCTGGCGCTACCGGATGGTTTACATCGAACCCGCTTTACTGGAAGAGGTGACTGGCCTGCGCCACTGGTGGTTCAGCGACGTGACCCGCCACGACCCGCTGCGTTCGCAGCAAATCGGCCAGCTGATCTACGGCCTGTGGCATACCCAGGACCCGCTTGCGCAAAAAGGACTGCTGCTAGATCTGATTGAGACCTTCCAGCCGTTGGCCCATCACGCCCCAATAATTAAGGAAGGCGCGCACCGGTTCGAACGGGTACGCGAATATCTGCACGACAACTACATGCACGCCGTGACGCTGGACGAGTTGGCCAACGTGGTTTCTCTCAGCCCATACCATTTTCAGCGCCAGTTTAAAGCCCATTTCCACGTCACGCCGCACCAGATGCTGATGGCTATTCGCCTGTGGCGCGCCAAAGGCTTCCTTACGCACGGTATGCCCGCCGCCGAAGTGGCCGCCGCGACCGGGCTGACCGACCAGTCGCATTTAACCCGCGCGTTTACCCGCCGCTACGGGATTACGCCTGTCCGCTACCAGAAACAAGTTATCGGGCGCTGATGCGCAATCTCATACAATACGCGCGCAATCCCCCCTTCTACACTGAGTACAAAGTCAATTGATGTGGATGGAATAATGATTAGTGGCGTGTTGTATGCCCTGCTGGCAGGGCTGATGTGGGGGCTGATTTTTGTCGGCCCGCTGATTGTGCCCGAGTATCCGGCGGCCCTGCAGTCAACCGGACGCTATCTGGCGCTGGGGCTGATTGCCCTGCCGCTGGCCTGGCTCGGTCGTACGCGTTTACGTCAGCTCAACCGCCAGGACTGGATGACCGCGCTGGCGCTGACCATGATGGGCAACCTTATCTATTACGTCTGCCTGGCGAGCGCCATTCAGCGTACCGGCGCGCCGGTATCGACCATGATTATCGGCACGCTGCCTGTCGTTATCCCCGTCTTTGCGAACCTGCTGTACAGCCAGCGCGATGGCAAACTGGCATGGTCAAAAATGGTGCCCGCGCTGATCTGCACGGGCGTCGGGCTGGTCTGTGTGAATATTGCCGAGCTTCGCCACGGGCTCGCTGATTTCAGCGTCTGGCGTTACGGTTCGGGGATCGGTTTAGCATTTATTTCCGTCGCCTGCTGGGCCTGGTATGCCCTGCGTAATGCGCGATGGTTGCGGGAGAACCCGGATAAACATCCGATGATGTGGGCAACGGCACAGGCGCTGGTAACGCTGCCGGTCTCGCTGGTGGGCTATGCCGGGGCGTGCTTATGGTCTGCGCAGCAACAGCCAGACTTCGCCCTGCCCTTCGGACCGCGGCCATGGGTCTTTGTCGGGCTGATGATCGCTATCGCTGTGCTCTGTTCCTGGGTGGGCGCGCTGTGCTGGAATATCGCCAGCCAGAAACTGCCAACGGTGATCTTAGGGCCGCTGATTGTCTTCGAAACGCTGGCCGGGTTGCTGTACACCTTCCTGATGCGCCAGAGCGTACCGCCGCTGTTAACGGCCTGTGGAATAGTGCTGCTGGTGATGGGGGTAGTGATGGCGGTAAGAGCTAAGCCGGAAAAACCGATGGTCGTTCCGGCGTCGGAGATGTGAGGCGTTTGCAGGGCCTGCAAAAACGTAGGCCCGGTCAGGCGTAGCCGCCTCCGGGCAAGCTTTTAAAACGTTTCCCAGTTGGCTTCAGACGCAGAAGCGACGGGCTGCGTTTTTGGCGCATAGGTTTTCGCCGGAGCCGCCTTCACTGCCTGGCTGCGGGCAATTTTAAACACCGCCACCGCGTCGTTCAGGCGTGCCGCCTGGTCTTCCAGCGCGGCCGCTGCGGCAGCAGACTCTTCCACCAGCGAGGCGTTCTGTTGGGTAACCCGATCCATCTCTGCCACCGCCTGGCCCACCTGGTCGATCCCGCGGCTCTGCTCATCAGACGCAGAGGCAATTTCACCCATAATGTCGGTGACGCGAGTAACAGCGTTAACAATCTCCGCCATAGTGGCCCCGGCTTCGTTCACCAGTTGCGAGCCTGCGTTAACTCGCTCACCAGAGTCATCAATCAGCGCTTTAATCTCTTTCGCCGCCTGGGCGCTGCGCTGAGCGAGCGTACGCACTTCTCCGGCTACCACCGCAAAGCCACGCCCCTGCTCACCTGCGCGCGCCGCTTCAACTGCCGCGTTAAGAGCCAGGATGTTCGTCTGGAAGGCAATGCCGTCAATGACATTGGTAATTTGCGCAATTTTGCTGGAACTGGTGGCGATTTCGTCCATGGTGCGCACCACGCCTTCTACAACGTTACCGCCCTTCTTCGCCGTTGAAGAGGCATCAAGCGCCAGACGGGAAGCCTGACGGGCATTGTCGGCGTTTTGTTTCACCGTTGCCGTCAGCTGCTCCATGCTGGCAGCCGTCTCTTCCAGCGAGGCAGCCTGCTGCTCGGTACGGGAAGAGAGATCGTTACTGCCCGCAGAGATTTCCCCCGCACCGGTGTAAATGGTATCCGCACCTTCACGAACCACGCCCACGGTGTTTGCCAGCGCGGTTTGCATCTCCTGGACGTTTTGCGCCAGCACGGCCATCTCGTTTTTACCCTCTGCATGGATCGGCTGGGTTAAATCACCGGCGGCAATGGCGCGGATATGGCTTATCACATCCTGCAGCGGCAACAGCAGCACGCGGCGCATGGCAATCCAGCTGGAGATAATCACGATAATCACCAGCAGCATAACCGCAGAGAGGATCCACAGGATACGCTTGTAATCACTTTCGTTATCTTTGATCCCTTTATCCGTAAGCACGGCCTGGGCTTCACGCCATTCCCGGTAAACGTTTTGCATCGCGGTCTGTTTCTGCTCTGCATTCTGCTTGAACATCTCTTCCAGATTGCCCTGAGAGAGCAAAACGTTCATTTGGGTCAGCGTCGCGGAGTAATTGCGGTACTGCTCTTCCAGGCGATTTGCCAGGTTGGGATCCAGCCCTGGGGTATTTGGCAAAGCATAGTATTTGTCGTAATGAGACTGGGCATTGGCCAGCAGGTTTTTCGCCGTGTTTACCAGCTCATTGAGCTGTCCGCCGTTAATCTGCGAGGCCATACTGCTTTGCAGACGCAGCATGCCGCGGTTCAGGGTGACGCGCGCCTGGTTCAGGCTGATCCATGCATCGGTAAACTCCGCCACGTTCTTGCTCGATAGCTGCGACACGGTGAAATTGTCTTTATCGTTATTCAGCGCGTTGATAAAGATACCGGCGGAAACGAGTTGCATGATGCCGAGCACAAGCAGCACCGAAATCAAAAGGGTAATGACTTTTATACGTTTAAACATGCGTTGCCTTTGTAATATGCAGGTTTGTCTGACGTGGATATATCGGCAGGCGCGGCAGGTTGTTTACTGTTTCTCCACGTTAAAAAAGTTTCTAAAGTTATTTTCTGCATTCATTCAGTGAGTTAAACACGCTAATTTTTTGTGACTTACATCTCATTTTCACCCTTGCCTCTAAAGGGTTATAGCGCCGCCTTAAAGATGCATTTAATATGCATCTTATATTCTTGATGATGAGGTAACTGCTATGGCCTTCCGCGACCAACCACTCGGCGAGCTGGCGCTCTCCATCCCTCGCGCTTCTGCGCTGTTTCGTAAATACGACATGGATTACTGCTGCGGCGGTAAGCAAACTCTGGCACGTGCGGCCTCGCGCAAAGAGCTGGATGTAGAGGTTATTGAAGCGGAGCTGGCTCTGCTGGCAGAGCAACCCATCGACAAAGAGTGGCGCACGGCCCCGCTTGCCGAAATCATCGACCACATTATCGTGCGTTACCACGATCGCCACCGCGAACAACTGCCGGAGCTGATCCTGCAGGCCACCAAAGTTGAACGTGTGCACGCCGACAAGCCTTCCGTGCCGCGCGGCCTGGCGAAATACCTGACCATGCTGCATGAAGAACTCACCAGCCATATGATGAAAGAAGAGCAGATCCTCTTCCCGATGATTAAACAGGGAATGGGCAGCCAGGCGATGGGGCCAATTAGCGTGATGGAAAGCGAACATGACGACGCGGGTGAGCTGCTGGAAGTCATCAAACACACGACCAATAACGTCACGCCGCCGCCAGAAGCCTGCACCACATGGAAAGCGATGTACAACGGCATTAACGAGATGATCGATGACCTGATGGAACACATCAGTCTTGAGAATAACGTTCTGTTCCCGCGTGCATTAGCGGGTGAATAAAAAAGGCCACTGAAGCCTGATGCCCTCACC